>JAPLIW010000696.1 GCA_026388915.1 Deltaproteobacteria bacterium | reverse complement strand
GGCTTCCGGAGAAAAGGAAGGAAATGGCCGCCAAGACCTTTTTGAGCCCCTTCTTTAAAAATAGGGACGAACTTTTCCTCTCCTATGATTACCCCAAAAGCGAGTTTGGAGGAAACGGGTTCGGCCTGGGCACGCAGAATATCGCCTGGAAACCGCCGGGTGAGGAGACCAAGTTCAAAAGCTATGGATGGAAAGGGTTTAAAGGAATGGCCCTCAACGGCTCCAGCATTCTTCTGAAAGACGGGTCCAAGATCCCTTTCCTCATGCCCGAATATGAGCAGCAGGTCCTTTTCAATCTCCTCCAGGCCTTGAACAGGGTCTCCCGGTATCCCGGCTCGGAGCAACAAAAAGGTGAGTGATTTTTAGATACGCTTGCCTTCAGGAAGGGGAAGTAAAGTCCGGGCCATCAGGGCGGCGCCCAAGGCACCGATGATCTGGGGCTCGGGGGGAATGTACAGGGTAACGCCCAGCCTTTCCTCCAGGGCCCGGACGACCCCTTCATTCTTGGCCACCCCGCCGGTTAGGGTCACCTTCTCTTCAATACCCACCCGGTTCACCATTCCCAGGATCCGATCGGCGATGGAGTCGTGGAGCCCGCGGATGATCACTTCTTTGGGTTGGTCTTCGGCGATGAGCGATACGACCTCGGACTCGGCGAAGACCGTGCACATGCTGGAGATTTTGATGGTCCGCGGCGCGCCGAGAGACAGCCTTCCCAGGTCCTCCACCCTCACTTCCAGGGCATGGGCCATGACTTCCAGGAACCGCCCGGTGCCGGCGGCGCACTTGTCGTTCATCTGAAAATCCACGTTTCGCCCCTGGTTGTCCAGCCGGATGACTTTGCTGTCCTGTCCCCCGATATCAATCACCGTCCGCGTTTGGGGATGCACGAAGAAGGCCCCCCGGGCGTGGCAGGTGATTTCGGTGATCATCTTTGTCGCCCGGGGGAAGGAAGCCCTTCCATAGCCCGTGGTGACGATGGCAGTTACCTCTTCCGGATTGAGCCCGGCCTTCTCCAGAGCGGCTGACAGAGAACGCTCTGCCGCCTTCCGGCTGTTGGCTCCGGTGGGCAGAATGACGGAGCTGAGGATCGCATGGTCCCGGAGAATTACGGTTTCGGTGGTGATGGACCCGATATCCATTCCGGCAACGATCATAGAGGTCTTTCCCTTGTGAGAAATTTTTAAGTGGAGTATATTAGCCCCCAACGGAAAAAACAAGTGAGGAGTGAGGGGTGAGAAGTAAAAGCAAAAAGTAAGAGGCAAAAGGCAAAGGATAAAAGGCAAAAGGAAAGAACGGATACCTCATAGGGGATCATTCAAGCTGAAGGCGGAAGGCCTTTCAAGGAGTTTTCAATGGATTTTTTCCCGACGGAAGAACAGAAGATGGTTCAGCAGATGGCCAGGGACTTTGCGGAAAAGGAGCTGAAGCCCCGGGCGGCGGAGGTCGACGCCACGCGCCGCTTGCCCCTTTCGGTCTTGAAGGCCATGGCGGACCTGGGCATGATGGGCATAAACATCCCTACGGAGTACGGCGGTTCTCAGAGCGGGGTTGTCAGTTACAGCCTGGCCATGACCGAGATCGGGAAGGGCTGCCCCTCCACCGCGGTAACCATGGCCGTAACCAACATGGTGGCCGAAGTGATCACGGCCTTTGGCAGCGAGGAGCAGAGGGCTAAGCACATCCCCCGAATCTGCGGCGGAGAGTATCCCAGCGGGGCTTTTGCGCTTACCGAATCCACGGCCGGATCGGACCCCTCGGCCATGAAATCCGTGGCCGAACGATGGGGGGATGAATATGTTCTCAACGGTTCCAAGACTTTCATCACCAGCGCGGAATTTGCGGGGGTTTTCGTCTTCTGGGCCAAGACCGACAAGAACGCCGGCGGCGGGGGAATCAGTGCTTTTTTGGTCGAGCAGGGTACCCCGGGGTTCAAAATCGGCCGCAATGAAGAAAAGATGGGACAGAGGGGCTCTCCCACCAACGAGATGGCCATTGAGGACTGCCGCTTGCCCCGGAACGCCCTTCTGGGGCAGGAAGGGGAGGGGTTCAAAATCGCCATGATGGCCCTGGACGGGGGGCGGATCGGAATCGGGTCCCTGGCCGTGGGGATCGGTCTGGCGGCAATCGATTACGCCACCGACTATGCCAAGAACCGCATCCAGTTCGGCAAGCCCATCTCCTCCTTCCAGGCCATCCAGGGGATGATCGCCGACAGCTTCACCGAGCTGGAAGCGGCGCGGCTCATGGTCCTGCGGGCCGCGTATTTGAAGGAAAAAGGAGTTCGCTTCACCCGGGAGGCTTCCATGGGAAAGCTTTTGGCCACAGAAACGGCCAACCGGGTCTGCTACCGGGCGCTGCAGATGCTCGGGGGGTATGGGTATATCAAGGAATATCCCGTGGAGAGAAACGCCCGCGACTGCCGGGTGACCACCCTTTACGAAGGAACCTCGGAAATCCAGCGGCTGGTGATTGCCAGGGAGATCTTGGGGGGCAACTACGTTTAAAAATAATTGCCGGTTACCTGTTGCCAGTTGCCGGTTTCAAAGCTCACATTCCTTTAACCTAGAACCTGCAATCTGGAAGCTTCAACTCTGTTTTTTTTAGCCGGCAACGGGTAACGGGCAACGGTTTTTAAATAGCTTCATTCACCGGCTGCAGTTCCTTATAGTCTCCTTTGGCCTTGGCCTGCTCGAGGAGATCTTCCAGCCAGTTGGTCAGGACCGTCTCCTGCTTCTGCATGAGGAGACCCCGCCGGTAATTCTCTTTCTGGGAGTTGAACTGCTCCAGGTCGATCCCCTTGACTTCCTTTAGATGGAGAATCGAGTACTTCCCGTCCTGGAAGATGGGCGCCTCCGGGTAGGGGTTCTTCAAAGAAAGAGCGATAAGGCCTTTGCGCAGATCTTCCGAGGCGGAGATCTTGGGCGGGGCTGAAGCCCGCGGGAAGAATCCCGTCTCTTCCACCTTCAGTCCCTCCTGCGCAGCCGCGGTCTTGAAAGAGGTTCCTTTTTCCAATTTTCCCAGGATCTCCTTGGCCTTGGCCAGGGCTTTCTCTTTCTGCTTCTCCTCCCGCAGGGCTTCGGTGACCTTCCCTTCCACCTCTTTCAAGTCCGGAGTTCGCGCTTCCTGTTTCTCCAGGGCCTGCAACACGGCAAAGGTTTCCCCGACCCGAAGGGGCGGGGTGATATCTCCCTTGCCCATGGATAAGGCCGAGCCCTTCAACTTGAGGTCCAGGTCGATCTTGTCATCCGCGGAGAAGAGAGGGGTTTCCTTCACGGTGAGCTTCTTCTCCTCGGCGAATTTGTCCAGGCTTTTATCCTTGGAGGCCTGGGCAAAGGCCTGATCCGCCTGGTCATAGGCCATTCCCCTGGCCTGCCGGTTCTTGAGCAGGACCTCGATCTGGGCCTTCACCTTTTCCAGGGGCTGGGTGCTGGCCTCCTGGATCTCGTCCACTTTCAAAATATGGAACCCGAACTGAGTCTGGATGACGCCGCTGATTTCCCCCGCTTTCATGGAGAAGGCTGCCTGCTCGAACTCGGGAACCACCATTCCCTTGGAGATGAAGCCGATCTCTCCCCCCCGGTCCTTGGTCCCCAGGTCCTCGGAATTCTGTTTGGCCAACTGGGCGAAGTCTTTTCCTTTGGCCGCCTCCTCGCGGACGGACTCAGCCCTTTGCTTGGCTTTCGCCGCCCCTTCTTTATCCTGGGCGTCCGTCTTAATGAGAATATGGCGGACCTTCACCCGCTTAGGCTGCCCGAATTTGTCCTTGTTGTTCTCGTAGTAATCCTCCATCTCTTTGGCGGAGACGGGAATCTGTTTCAGGTAATCCTTGGGATCAAAAAGGAGGTAGCGGATTTTCACCCTGGCCGGGAGCTTGAATTCCTCTCGGTGTTTGGAAAAGTAATCCTTCAGCTCTTCCGGGGTGAAGGAAACATCCTTGAAGTCGGCCGGGTTCAGGGAAATCATATCCAGGTTGATTTTTTCGAAACCCTGCCGGTAGGCTTCCAGGACTTCCGGGTCGGAGACCTTCACCGAAGTCAGGATGAGCCCCTGGAGCTTATTGATCCGGAGCATCTCCTTCTGGTTGGCCTCGAAATCCTTGGTCGCCAGCCGGGCGCGCTGGAGAGCGCGGATGTAAGTGGCTTGGTCGAACAGGCCGTCTTTCTGGAACGCGGGATTGCCGTGGATGGAAGCCTCCACCTCTTCGTCGGTCACCTTCAGCCCCAGCCGGCGGGCTTCCTGAAGGAGGAGGACCCGGTTGACCAGCTCTTGCACGGCCCGCTCTTTGAGTTTGAGCTTCTTGGCCATCTCCTCGGTGAAGCGTTCCCCGTAGACAGACTGGTAACGGTCGCGCATATTCTGATAATAATTTTTCGCCTCCACAACGGTGATGATATAGTCTCCAACCTTCAGCAACTCCCGTCGGCGGCCTTCGTGGGGAGCCCAGATTCCCCAAAAGATGAAGACGACCACGATCGCGCCCACGACGGCCCATATCCACGGAGATTGGGCGTGTTTTCGCATCAAATCCAGCATACGGCGTTAACCCCTTTCCTCAAGAATATCAATGATCTTAGAAGAAGCGGGGGAAAATGACAAGAGATTTTTCCGGAAAGGTCTCGGGCGAATCCTCTTTTCCCCAGGATTTAAAATTTCTTGCGGTAATTTGTGGATTTTGTTATTATATTTTTCTAAAGGAATCTATGGCCTTTATCCCTTTCGGCGGGATGGAAGCCTTCTCCTTCGGGGAAAAGAAAGAAAGGAGTCGGATAATGATTTTCGATTTTGTCCTGGGCCTTTTCTCGAACGACCTGGCCATCGACCTGGGAACGGCCACAACTCTGGTATACGTCAAAGGCAAAGGAATCGTCCTCTGTGAGCCGTCGGTCGTGGCCGTGCGTAAGGATTCGAAAGGAGGCCGCAAGATCCTGGCCGTGGGGAAGGAAGCCAAGAAGATGCTCGGCCGGACTCCGGGAAATATCGTGGCGATCCGGCCGATGAAAGACGGGGTCATCGCCGATTTCGAAATCACCGAGTCCATGCTCCGCTATTTCATCGCCCAGGTGCACAAGGGTCGGACCCTCGTGCGCCCACGGATCATCGTCTCCGTCCCCTCGGGAATCACCGAGGTGGAAAAAAGGGCGGTCCGCGAATCCGCCCAGTCGGCCGGAGCGCGGGAGGTTTATTTAATCGAGGAGCCCATGGCCGCGGCCATCGGGGCCGGCCTTCCGGTCAGCGAGCCTTCGGGGAACATGATCGTGGACATCGGCGGCGGGACCTGCGAGGTGGCGGTGATCTCCCTCGCCGGAATCGTGTACAGCCAGTCCGTGCGCGTGGGCGGGGACAAGATGGATGAGGCCGTCACCAACTTTGTCAAGCGCAAGTACAACCTGCTCATCGGGGAGCGCACCGCGGAGACGATCAAAATCCAGATCGGCACGGCCTACCAGGATGAAGACCTCCGGACCATGGAGATCAAGGGCCGGGACCTGGTCGCCGGGAATCCCAAGGTCCTGCAGATCAACTCCGAAGAGGTCCGCGAAGCCCTGGCCGAGCCGATCAACGCCATCCTGGAGGCGGTCAAGACAACCCTGGAGCGAACCCCCCCGGAGCTGGCCGCGGATATTGTGGACAAGGGCATCGTCCTGGCCGGAGGAGGATCCCTCCTGCGGAACCTGGACGTCCTGATTCGGGAGGAGACCGGTCTTCCGGTGACCATCACCGAAGATCCTCTTTCCGCCGTGGTGCTGGGGTCCGGCAAGGCCCTGGATGAACTCGACCTCCTCAAAGAGGTGATGATCAAAACGTGAGCCCCCAAAAAGCTCATAGCTGATAGCTGATAGCGCATAGGGCGCAGTTCAAAGTTCTTGCTTTGAGCCATGAGCTATGAGCTTTCTTTGAAGTTAAGCTCCTTGCTCTTGCGGGTGAGTTAAGCCGATGCTGGATCTACTGAAGCGCTTCCGCCTGTTCATTACCGCCGTTCTCTTTCTCTTCCTGGCCCTTGTCCTCCTGGCCCTGTATGCGCGGGAAGACCGGCAGACGTCCTTGGTGGAAAAGGTGCTCATGCAGGTTGCCTTTCCCTTCCAGCAGGGAGCCCAGAAAACGTTCCTCTGGTTTAAAGAGGTGGGAGAGGACTACATCTTTCTTTCCCGGGTTCAACAGGAAAACCGGGATCTGAGAAAGGTCATTTACGGCCTGAAGGAAGAAAACAACCGCCTCCGGGAAGCCCTCCAGACGGATGAGCGCCTGAAAAAGCTTTCCTCCTTCCGGTCCCAGTTTCCTCACCGGAGCCAGCTCGCCCAGATTTACGCCCGGGGGGCTTCCAGCTGGTTCAAGACCCTTCTGATCAATAAGGGGGAAGGAGACGGAATCGCCAAGGACATGGCCGTGGCCACCTCCGAAGGGGTGGTGGGCCGGGTGATCGAGGTGTCTCCGGGCACCGCCAAAGTGCTCCTGATTATCGATCCCAACAGCGCCGTGGACGTGGTCATCCAGCGCTCCCGCGCCCAGGGGATCATGGAAGGGAAGATCGACGAGGTCTGTATCCTCAAATATGTGCAGAAGAATGAAGATGTTCAGGTGGGAGACACCGTCATGACCTCCGGCCTGGGAGGGATTTTCCCCAAGGGACTGGTGGTCGGGACGGTCAGTCAGGTGGACCGAAAGCGGCCGGGGATTTTTCAATACATCGAAGTGAACCCTTCGGTGGACCTGTCCAAACTGGAAGAGGTTCTGGTCCTGGGAGAGGGATCCAAATCGTGAAGGTCCGGAAAATCCAGCCCCAAGACCGGGCCGGCCTGCAGGCCCTTCTCAACGCCCAGACCCATTTCCATCCCGAAGAAATCCGCGTGGCCCTGGAGCTGATTGATATTGCCCTGGCTCATCCAGGCGAAGAAGATTATGTGATTCTCTGCGCCGAGGGAAAAGAGGGGGAGATTCGGGGGTACGTCTGCTTCGGAAAAGCTCCGCTCACCGATGCGGCGTATGACATCTATTGGATCGGAGTTCATCCCGCTCACGGAGACCGGGGAATCGGCTCCTCCCTTCTCCTCCAGGCGGAAGAAGAGATGATCCGGCGGCAGGCCCGGCTTCTGCTCATCGAAACTTCTTCCACCCCTGCCTACGAAAACCCGCGCGCCTTCTACCGGAAGCATGGATATGGAGAACTGGCCAGAATTCTGGATTATTACCGCCCGGGGGATCACAAAATCATCTTCGGAAAAACCCTGGGGTGAAGGGCATCCAAACAGCGTATCATCCCCGGTGAGAAACTTTTTTAGGTTTCGCTCCATGTCGTTCATCAAACCCTGGTGGGAGAAAATTCGCAATTTTTATCGGGGGGGGTCCCCCTTTCGGCAGCGACCCCTGGGACTCCAGACCCGGATCACCCTTCTCTTCACCGTCGTGGTCGTCAGCGTTCTGGTCCTCTTCTCCTTCCTCGAATTCCGGCTGAGCGAGCATTCGCAGCGGGAGTTGTGGAAGGAGAGGTCGATCTATGTGACCCGGGAATTTGACGCCAAAATTTACACTCAGAAGGACCTGGAGAATATCGCTTTCCTGGAAGAGGAAATCGCCAGCTGGATGCACGCTCGCCCTTCCATCAAAGCCATCGACATCTTCCTCTTTCACCGAAACACCTACAAGATCGTGGTCTCCAGCTGGGAGGGGAAGGACCTGGGGATCAGTCACCAAAGCCTCGATTCTCTGAAGAGGGACATGGTCCTTTCGACCCTCGTGACCCGTGACGATCATCCCCATTGGGAGATTCTGGCTCCCCTTCACGTCGGGAGAAGGGCCGTGGGGGGGATTCGCATTCTGACTTCTCTGGAAGAGGTGGAGACGTTCCTGGCCGACAAGCGGACCCGGACCATCCTGTTTACGCTCATCAGCGTGGCGATTCTGATCCTCATCCTGGCGGTATTCTTCAGCCGGGCCATCCATCGTCCCATCCGGCAGCTGGTCCAGGCCATGTCCGAAGCCGAGGACGGGAAACTGAATGTGGCCGTCCCGGTGGGATCCCGGGATGAGCTGGGCCTTCTCACCATCCACTTCAACCGGATGCTCTCCCGGATCAGCCAGTTCAACGAGGAGCTGACCCGGAGGGTCGAGGCGGCCACCCGCGAGCTGGCCCAGCGGAATGAAGAACTGCGCCAGGCCAACGAGTCTCTCTTCCGGGCGCAGCGCCAGCTGGTTCAGGCGGAAAAACTCTCGGCCCTGGGGCACGTGGCGGCCACCATGGCCCACGAAATCGGAACCCCCCTGAACTCCATCTCCGGCTATATCCAGCTCATACTCGCCGAAGAGACGGGATCGGAGTCGATGACCACGCGCCTGAAGATCATCGAATCCCAGCTCGACCGGCTGACCCAGACGATTCACAACCTGCTCCACTCGACCCGGCAGCCCGAGCCGCAGGTCCAGGCGCTGGATATCAACCAGCTGTTGGAGACGGTGATGACGCTCACTCAGCCGGGGATGTCCATGCGGGAGATTCAACTGGTGCGGCGGCTGGATCCCTCCCTTCCTCCCGTGGCCGGCGACCCCAGCCTTCTCCAGCAGGTCTTTCTCAACCTGGTTAACAACGCCATCGATGCCATGCTCCGGGGAGGAGTCCTCACCCTGGTCACCGCTTCGCCGACCGCCTCGGGCCAGGACGGCCATTGGGTCGAAGTGGCGGTCCAGGATACAGGCGCCGGCATGTCTCTGGAAGTGAAGAGGAAGGCCCTGGAGCCTTTCTTCACCACCAAAGCTCCGGGCAAGGGGGCCGGATTGGGTTTGAGCATCTGTGAAGATATCGTCCGGAGCCATCACGGCCGGATGGAGATCGAGAGCGAAGAGGGAAAGGGATCCACCATCCGGGTTCAACTCCCCGTTTTCTCGCCGGAGGCTGTCTGACCATGGCTGCTCCCGTTCGGGTCCTTGTGGTGGATGACGATGAAATCACCTGCAACCTCCTGGAGGAGGTTCTGTCCAAAGAAGGGTACGCCGTGCATAAGGCCCTGGACGGACGGGAGGCGATCGACCGGGGGGAAAAGCAGACCTACGATGTGGTCCTCAGCGATATTAAAATGATCGATGTGGACGGGATGGAGGTCCTGCGGGCCTACCGGCAGAGGAGCCCGGAGACCATCATCATCATGATGACCGCCTTCGGCTCGATCGAGACCGCCATCCGGGCCATCAAAGAGGGCGCTTATGACTATGTAAGCAAGCCTTTCAAACTCGATGAAATCAAACTGACCCTCCAAAGGGCCCTGGAGCAGAGGCGACTGGTGGAGGAGAATATCCACTTCCGCCAGGAGCTGATCACCAAGTATAAACTGGAGAACATCGTGGGACGCAGTCCCCAGATGCTCCAGGTCTACAAGACCATCGCCCGGGTGGCGGAGAGCCGCTCCACGGTCCTGGTCACCGGCGAGAGCGGGACCGGAAAAGAGCTGATCGCCCGGGCCATCCATTTCAACAGCCCCAGGGCCGCGCGCCCCTTTGTGGCCGTGGATTGCAGCTCCCTGGCGGAAACCCTCCTGGAGAGCGAGCTTTTCGGCCATGTGCGGGGGGCTTTCACCGGCGCGGTGGCCGCGAAAAAGGGCCTCTTCGAGGAGGCGGACCGGGGGACCTGCTTTCTCGACGAGATTGGAGACATCAGCCTGGCCATGCAGGCCAAGCTTCTCCGGGTCCTCCAGGAGCACGAGATCAAGCGGGTGGGGGGCACGGAGACGATCAAGATCGACGTGCGCATCGTGGCCGCCACCAACCAGAACCTGGAAGCTCTGGTTACGGAAAAGAAATTCCGGGAAGACCTCTTCTACCGTCTCAACGTGGTTTCGATTCACCTTCCTTCCCTCCGGGAACGACCGGAGGACGTTCCGCTCCTGGCCGACCATTTCCTGAGGAAGTATGCGTCCCAGAATAACAAGCCCGTCTCCCGCATCTCCCCGGAAGCCATGGATCTTCTGGTCCGCCACCGGTGGCCGGGGAACGTGCGGGAGCTGGAAAACGTGCTTGAACGGGCCGCCACCCTTTCCGGCACCAACCTGATCCTGCCCGAGGATCTTCCCCGGCGCCTTCAGATGGAGCCCGCCCAGGTGAGCCTGAGTTCCATCCCTTCCCGCATGCCCCTTTCCGAATTGGAGAAACTCTACATCCAGAAGGTCCTGGAAGAGACAGGGGGGAACAAGAAAAAAGCCGCGGACATCCTGGGAATTGACCGCCGGACCCTCTACCGCATGGCTACCCGCCTTGGACTAACCATCAAACGCTGATTGTGACATTTCGCCCCACATATCATTTGTGCCCCATTTTTTCAATATATTGAAATATTTAACTTATTTGAATTTTTACGAATAAGTGAGGCATTCTTGTTATTATAATTTCGTTGAGAAGTGATTTTCTATTCTTTGGTTCATGGCCGGAAATATAGTATAACCACATGATTTTCATTTGGTATTTATATTGTTAAAGAATTTCAAAGCCTTAAATTTCCTTCTGGTATTTTTCTTGCTTAGGGGGAAAGCAGGCTTTAGTACACGGCGCCAAAATGAAATGAGATTCTTTCCCCATCAAATGCGGTCGGCCTATTGGCCCCTTTGGGCGGTCATCCTGCTGATTTTGGCAGGGTGCGGCAGTCTGAAATCGGAAAACGACAAGTTAAAGGAAGAGATCGTTGACGTAAGCGCGGAGAACGAAAAATTAAGGAGAGAACTCATCGCGCTCAAATCGGATAATTCCAAGATGCATATGCGGGTCGCTCAGCTACATCTAGAGATCGCGGCCCTTCATCAGGAAATCCAGAACTTGCAGAAGGATGTGGAGACCTTCAGGGCCCAGTTGAAGAGCGGGGATAGGAAAAAGTAAAAGTTTTTGGCATCCTTTGATTATATACACTTTGCTTCCTCTCCCGGGGGAGTTGAGGATTTTAAAGAAAAGGAGGTGAGAATCAATGAAGAAACTGATCGCTCTGTTGGTGTGCGTGCTCTTTGCCGTGACCATCATGGTGGCCGCTTGCGCCAAGAAGGAGGAGCCAGCGAAGCCCGCCGAGCCCGCGAAGAAGGAAGAGCCGGCGGTGAAGCCCGCCGAGCCCGAGAAGAAGGCCGAAGAGGCCAAACCGGCGGAAAAGGCCCCTGAGAAGGCTCCTGAAAAAGCCCCGGAGAAGAAGTAATTTCTGGGGATTTTCCTTAACCCAAATGAGATGATCTCGTAAAAAGTCTCTTGGAGCGTCACCCCGGCGAAAGCCGGGGTCCAGAACATCTTGAAATAACTGGATTCCGGCTTTCGCCGGAATGACGAATTCTATGGAATTGCGACTTTTTACGAGTTCATCAAATGAAGTGATTTAAAAAACCAGAAAGGGGTAAAAGAGAATGAAAAGAGTACTGGTTCTAGTGGTAGCTCTGTTGACGATGTTGGCCTTCGCGAGCGGAGTCATGGCGCAGGCTCCGGCGAAGACCGAGAAGCCCGCAGCTACGGCTCCTGAGAAGGCAGCTCCCGCGCCCGCTCCCAAACCGGCAGCGGAGAAAGCGAAACCCAAGGCCGATAAGCCCAAAGTGCTGAAGGCTGCGGGAACCGTTGCGACTTATGATGCCATCGGAAAGACGATCAAGGTGAAGGCGAAGGACAAGGAGATGATGTTTAACATCGCCGCCGACGCCAAGGTCAAAGGCGAGATTAAAGAGGGCGCCAAGGTGACCGTCATGTACAAGAAGGACGGCGACCAGATGGTGGCCACTTCCATCTCCGTGCCCGCACCGAAGAAAGAGGCTCCCAAGAAAGAAGCTCCGAAGCAGAAAGAGGCTCCCAAGAAGTAAGAAAAGGCTGGTGAATCGCTTTTCTTCGTCGAGTAGAGGAAGAGGCATAATTCCGCAAGGAATTATGCCTCTTTGCTTTGTGCTAGCGGGCGCTCCCGAACCCATTCTTTCCCCCCGGCCAGCCTTCGCGACCTGCCATCTAACCCCTAAAAAATAGTTGTAAGAAGCTAGAAAAGGGCTTGACAAAAATTTAACCGCTGTGCTATGAATCTTTGAATGAATAATCATTCATTCTACTCCTTGGATCTTCATTTTTTTCAATAAAAACCAATAGATAACCGAAAGGAAACGGGCATGAGAAGCAAAAAAATTAACCAAAACCGACTGCTGATCCTGATTACCGGGTTGTTCCTCCTCCTTCTGGCCACCCCGCTCCTGGCCAGCGAAGCTGAGCTGGAGATCCCCGTCCTCACCGATTCCCAAAACACCCTGCTCATGGTGGGGTTTTTAATATGTTTCCTGGGAATGGCTTTCGGGGCCTACGAATATGTGAAGGTGAAAGCGTTCCCGGCCCACAAGTCCATGCTGGATGTAGCCGATGTGATCTTCCAGACCTGCAAGACCTACCTGATCCAGCAGGGAAAACTCCTCATCGTCCTGGAGATTTTCATCGGCGTGTGTATCGCTTACTATTTTGGCTTCCTGCAGCACATGGACGCGGGCGGGGTGATCCTTATTCTTATCTGGTCCGTGGTGGGAATCCTGGGCTCCTACGGCGTGGCCTGGTTCGGCATCCGCATGAACACCCTGGCCAACTCCCGGATGGCTTTTGCCTCCCTCGAGGGGAAGCCGATTAAACTGCTGGACATCCCCCTGCGGGCCGGGATGAGCATCGGCGTCCTTCTGGTGTGCGTCGAGCTCATCATGATGCTCATTATTCTGGTTTTCATGCCGAGAAATTATGCCGGGGCCTGCTTTATCGGGTTTGCCATCGGGGAGTCTCTCGGCGCCAGCGCGCTGCGCATCTGCGGCGGTATCTTCACCAAGATCGCCGACATCGGCTCCGACTTGATGAAGATCGTCTTCAATATTAAAGAAGACGACCCGAGAAACCCGGGCGTGATTGCCGACTGCACCGGGGATAACGCGGGTGACAGCGTAGGCCCCACGGCCGACGGTTTCGAAACCTACGGCGTGACCGGCGTGGCCCTCATCAGCTTCATCGTTCTGGGGGTTTTCGCGCAGTTCCGGGCCGAGCTGATCACCTGGATCTTCGTCATGCGGATTCTGATGATCATCACTTCGATCGTCGCTTTTCAGTTCAACAAAGCGATCACCACGGCCAGGTTCGCGGGCAAGACCAAGGTGGATTTCGAAATCTCCCTGACCATGCTGGTCTGGTTCACCTCCATTCTTTCCATCCTCGTAACCTTTGCCGCCAGCTACTGGCAGATCGGGCACCTGCCCAATAACCTGTGGTTTACCCTATCCATCATTATCAGCTGCGGAACCATCGCTGCGGCGCTCATTCCCGAACTGGTGAAAGTCTTCACTAGCTCGAAATCCATCCACTGCCAGGAGACCGTAAGGGCGGCCCGGGAAGGGGGGGCCTCGCTGGACATCCTCTCGGGTTTCGTGGCCGGTAATTTCGGCGCCTTCTGGCTGGGGATGGCCATTTTCATCTTAATGTCCGTCGCCTATTTTGCCAGCTTAAATGGCCTGGACAAGTTCATGGAGTACTCCTCCATCTTTGCCTTCGGGCTGGTGGCCTTCGGCTTCCTGGGAATGGGGCCGGTGACCATCGCCGTGGACAGTTACGGCCCGGTTACCGACAATGCCCAGTCGATTTACGAGCTGTCTTTGATTGAGACCATTCCCAATGTGGAAACCGAAATCCAGAGCCAATTCGGGTTCAAGCCCAATTTCGACAACGCCAAACACTACCTGGAAGAAAACGACAGCTGCGGCAACACCTTCAAGGCCACGGCTAAACCCGTTTTGATCGGGACCGCGGTGGTGGGCGCGACTACCATGATCTTCTCCCTCATCCTGCTCCTGCGCAAGACCCTGGGAATCCAGCCGGAGACCATTTTGAATTTGCTGAACCCCTTCACCCTCCTGGGATTCCTGTGCGGAGGCGCGGTGATCTACTGGTTTACCGGAGCCTCCACCCAGGCGGTGACCACCGGCGCCTACCGGGCGGTCCAGTACATCAAGAAGAACATCAAGCTGGATGACAACGCCTCCCTGAGCGCCTCCACGGAAAAATCGAAGGAAGTAGTGAAGATCTGCACCCAGTATGCCCAGAAGGGCATGTTCAACATCTTCATCGTCATCTTCTGCTTTGCCCTGGCTTTTGCCTTCTTCTCCGCACCGGGGGGGACCAACGCTCCCGCGTCGTTTTTCATCAGCTACCTGATCTCCATCGCCGTCTTCGGCCTGTACCAGGCCATTTTCATGGCCAATGCGGGCGGCTGTTGGGACAACGCCAAAAAGGTGGTGGAAGTGGACCTGAAAGAGAAGGGAACCCCTCTCCACGCGGCGACGGTCATCGGAGACACGGTGGGCGACCCCTTCAAGGACACCTCCTCCGTGGCCCTGAACCCCATCATCAAGTTCACCACCCTCTTCGGCCTCCTGGCCATGGAGATCGCTATTTCACCCATGATGAAAGGGATTGCTCACTACGTGGGAGGGGTATTCTTCCTCATCGCATGTGTCTTTGTAGCGCGGTCCTTCTACGGGATGCGGATCCCCAAAGAGTAGGCGAAGATTTCGACCCATGAGCCCCCGAGGGGTCCTTCCGGGCCCCGAGGGGGTTTTTTTTCAGAGAAACACAGCGATTATCCTTTTTATCCTTTTTAATTTGATTCTTCTCTTTCTGATCGTTATAATCTTGCCAGTTCTTCCGATAAGTAGGTAAGAACCCCTTTTTTCAACCCCATAGGAGGCTTGTATGTCAAACGGAAAGGTGCGTTTCCCTATCTTCTTGATGTCCTTGGCAATCCTCCTGCTGGCCCCCGGAGGATCGACCCTGGCTCAACCCATCTCCCCGGCCATGGAGCAGGAGTTCCTCGACGCCAGGAATGCCGTGGATGCGGCCCAAAAAGGCCAGGCGGAAAAATACGCGCCGGAACCCCTGAAACAGGCTCAGGACCTCCTGGTGACCGCGGAAAACGCCCGCAGCTTCAAGGATTCCGTCAAATTCGCCCAGGCTTCCCGGCTGGCCCGGGCTTATGCCGAACTGGCGCGGGCGATGGCCGAGCTCAAAACGGAAGAAGAGAAGCTGGCGGCCACCCATGAGGAACTGCAAAAAGCCAGGGCGGAAATCGACCGTCTGAAAAAATCCCAGTAGAGAGGAGGAGAGACGATGAAACCAAGATTCCCGTGGAAAATGCAAATTCTGTTTTTCCTCTTCATGGGTTGTCTCCTGTTTTCTCCCTCGATGACCGGGGCAGCCACGACTCCGACCATGATCATCGAAGAGGCCAAGTTTGCCATCGACCAGGCGCGGAAGGCCGGGGCCGATCGGGTGGCCTTGGATGACCTGATGGCCGCCAGATCCTGGTTGTCCCAGGCGGAGAAGGAGTATGAAGCAAAAAAAGGGTTCCTCTCCCGGCTGGGCTCTTCCGACGCCAAAGACCAGGAGATCCTCTACCTGGGCGCCATGGCCAAGGCCAAAGCCATGACCGCTGAGGCCAAGGCCAAAAAGAGCGCCACCCTGGCGGTGCTGAAGGAAGGGCGCAGAGAGCTGGCCGACTATCAGAACGCCATTGAAGCCCTGAAGAAAAAAACGGCCGAGGTGGAGAAGGCCAGACAAGTCCAGGCCAAGGCCGAGGAGGAGCGCAAATCCCTTGAGGTAACGAAACGGAAAACCGTCGAATTGGAGGAGCAAAAGAAAAGGGAATTGGAAGAGGCCAAGAAGAGAGGCGCCGAGCTGGAGACCCTAAAGCAGAGGGAGATTCAGGCTTCCCGGCTGGAGGAATCCACCCGCCTGGCCCATAAAGAAAGGGATTTGGCGGAAGCGAAGATAAAGGCGGAACAGATGGCGGCTCAACAGGTCAGGGAGGCTGCCGACCTGACGGCGCGCGAAGTAAAGCTGGCTGCCGAGCGGGAAAAATTATCGGCCCTCCAGAAGAAGGCCGAGACCCTGGAAAAAGAGAAGGCCATGCTGGCCGAGGCCGGCCGGATTCCCCAGGCTACGGTGAAGGCCGGAGAAAAAGAACTCATCATCACGGTCCTGGCCATCAATCTTTTTACCCCGGCTATGGAGATCAGCGGTTCGGGGAAGAGGATTCTGGACCAGACGGGAGGTTTCCTGAAGAAATACCCCGACCATAAGGTCGTCGTGCGCGGGCATACGGACAGCACCGGGTCGGAAAGCACGAACCGGACGGTTTCGGAAAAACGGGCCAGTAAAGTGAGGGAATACCTGGTTGCCTACCAGAATGTGAACCCTTCCCTGGTTTCCGCCCAGGGGCTTGGGCCTTCCCAGCCGGTGGCCGATAATGCGACGGAAGGGGGACGGGCCCTGAACCGAAGAGTTGAAATTGCTATCCTAACTGGGGAGTAAGTATAATCGGAGAGAGTCTCTCTAAGATTGGTTTGGCAGTGCATAAATTCTGGTTCAGGGCGGGCCCTGAACCAGAGGGTGGAAATTGCGGTGCAGAGGGGCGAGTAGAAGGAACCCGGAACGAGGTTCGAGGAACCAGTAACGAGCAACGAGTACCCAGGAACAGGAATTTGACATGCCCGAATTGAGGCAGGATCCGGCGACCAAGCAGTGGGTTATTCTCGCCACCGAGCGGGCCAAGCGGCCCCACGATTTCAGTAAGCCCGCCGTCCAGGTTTTTCTCCCGGAGCACAAGGCGGACTGCCCCTTCTGCCCGGGCAATGAAAGCCTGACCCCTCCGGAGACCATGGCCTACCGCCAGGGGGGGACTGCCAATGGACCCGGATGGTGGGTCCGCGCCTTCCCCAACAAGTTTTCCGCCCTGGTTCCGGAAGGAAGTCTGTCCCGCAAAGAAGAAGAGGGAATCTTCCGCAAGATGGACGGAGTGGGGCAGCATGAAGTGATCGTCGAATGCCCTCAGCACAACCTGTGCATTCCCCTGATGGCCGACAAGCAGGTGGAGGAGATCATCCTCGCCTACCGGGAGAGATACCTGGCCCTGCGGGAAGACCCTCGTTTCAAATTGATCATTATCTTCAAAAATCACGGATCCAAAGCCGGCACCTCTCTGGAACACCCCCACTCCCAATTGGTCGCCATGCCCATCGTTCCCCTGACGATCCGCTACCGCTTCGAAAAAGCGGCCGGTCATTTCGACGATGAAGGAACCTGCGTATACTGCGACCTTCTGCGGGAGGGATTGAATCTGCGAACCCGCCAGGTCCTGGAGACTGAACGGTTCGCCGCCTTTCACCCCTTCGCCTCCCGGGCGCCTTTCGAGACCTGGATCATTCCCAAGGCGCACAACGCTTCTTTCGGTTCGATCACCATGGACGAGGCCAAGGAGTTTTCCTTGGTGCTCAAAAACGCCTGGTAACCCCCGCCGGGTTCGAGCTGGGAACGGGTATGTTCATCAACGTCGCCCTCCCCGAGGAAACCGCGGCCTTCATCCGCAATCAGCCGGATTGAAGGATTTACCGAAAACGAATCGGTGATATTCGGGATTTTCCTCCCCAAGCCCCCTGCCCCTACGGAGGTAGGGTCCTAATCTTATTACCGGGAGCCTTAAAAAGTAACCCTATTGTTGCTCCGGGTAATAATTGGGGGCTGGTTTGACATCTGCGGAAAGGAAGGATATTCTGGAAAACGAAAAGGATTGACCCGAGGGAGAAAAAGGGGAGGGATATGAGCAAGAAGCCCAGTGAAAAAGAGGAAGAATACTTTGTCCAGATGGAGTTCGAGCGGCTTTGATCCTTGCCGGTAATTGGGCCGGCAAAACGTCTCGAAGGAGGCGAATAGGGCCAGGTACTGTTCCAGGTACCGCCTGAGGAGAGAGTTTTTCCGGACCGTTTCTTTCGCCTCTATTCCCCATCGCTTTCGCAGATCTTTATCTTTAAGGAGGAGGAAGATGAGTTTCAAGGCGACGCTAATCGTAGCTTTTTTGATCCTGGTGGCTTTCGGGGCCGGTTACGGCGTGGGATATTGGAAGCTGCAGATGGCCGAGAAGGAATGGACGGCGGCCAAGGAAGAGATGCAGACCAAAATCAGCAGCATGGAAAAGGAACTGGCTCTGGCCAAGGCCCGGGAAAAGCTCTGGGAAATGCCGGAAAAGTTGTCCGAGGTCATCACCCACCTGGGGGAAAAGAACTTCGGACTGGCAGCCAAAACCCTGGACGGAGCCAGAGAGGCTTTCCTGGCCGCCCTGAATTCCTTAGGGGGGGAGATGAAAAACCGGTTTGATTTCTTCCTTCCCATCCTGGAGGAGGCCAAGAAAGAAGCCGAAAGCATGGGGCCCAACGCCACGAGAAAAGTGGAAGAAGCAAAAAAGCTTTTCGAACAGGCCCTGAGACCAGCCAAGAAAGGATAAACCTCTAAGGGAGGCAGGCAAGATGAGCGCGAAGTTTATCGGAATCATCGTACTGCTTGTCGTAATGGTGATTTTTGCCATTCAGAATACCCAATCCGTGGTCATCAACTTCCTTTTCTGGGGAATCAAGACCAGCGCGGTCTTATCCATCTTGGCAAGTTTTATGCTCGGTTTCCTGGTGGGGGTACTTGTTTTATGGGCCGGGTCGGGGAGGAAGAAGGAGAAGGCATCTCCTTCCCCCGCCTCCAAATTTTAGTTCCTCGGCTTGACCGGGGCGGAGAAAAGGATCTAGGCCTCTGATCAGAAGGGAGGAGATCTGAATCTCCCCTCCTTCCCCCAGCGGACGGTTCATTGGCGGGGGAAGCCCCCCTGATTTTTATCTCTCGGCCCCCGGGGGACTTGTGTTACAATATACCCGGTTGAAACCCTTCTCTTTCTCCCCACTGCTGAAAGGAGGTCGCCGTGGAAAAGGTCCTTTGCATTGATGATGACTTGAGCCTCCTTCGCCTGTACCAGGAAGAGCTTGCGGAAGAAGGCTACAAAGTCGTTCTGGCCAAGGACGGCAAGGAGGGCCTGGCGAAATTTGAAAAAGAGAAGCCCCA
>JAPLIW010000946.1 GCA_026388915.1 Deltaproteobacteria bacterium | reverse complement strand
ATCCTTCTGGAAAACCCACTTCATAAATCCCCCAGAAGTGCATGGCAGATTGTTGGCTTACTCACCTACGGGAAGGAGAACGACGATGTCAAGGTATCAAAATCCCCCTTTTGGGGCAATAGAAAAATAGCGCAGATCGTGCCATACCCGTAACTGCCTAATTTCCTTGCGTTATTGCATAAATGGTTTGTATCTCACAACTTTTTGGGGCTTCAAATTTTCCACCAACATAGCAGATAGAGAAAGCTTGTTAACGTCGCAAATCAGCCGCGAGGTTACGAGTCAGCTGAATTTGTCTTGTTAGACCCGAGTCCATTCACCCGTAGCAATTTAGGCTCCCGCTTGACGTCTACTTGCTCTTCAGCCGTGGAGAAAGACTCGAATTTCCCCCTCACATATACCCTTTTCATGCATGAGACACCCTTCGATCCTGGTGTGCATCGAATATCTGATGCCCAAGGCTTCAAGCCAGCATTCAATCCTGTACATCACCCCACAGCGGTATCCATCGATCGCCCCGATCTGTTTCATCCCCTTGTAAGCGAAGCATTGCCCGCTCTCCCAATCCCAATGTATCAATTCTTTTGAAGGTGAGCTGAAGTGGATCTTCTTGAAGACCGAATCGGGCAGGGTCAATTCCAGAGCCGCAAGCATGAAGTTCATGAGATCGTCAAAATTATCGATGCTCTCCTTGTCGATCCCCAAGACCCGTTTCGCCCTCTCCATCTCAATTGGAGCGAGGGATTTTATGGCCGCTTTGTTTAATGCATTCGCTCTTTCGATGCCGAATTCCTGGCAAGTGTGGTAAAACCACATACCATCATGAGTAAGCCACCCCTTCCCGAGTAAGTCTCTGATCTCTGTTTTTTCGATTCTATCCAACAGGCCCATTCGCCTTCTCCCTTCGCAAAAACCCGCTCAGCATTTTCTTCGGGGCAGTTCTTGACCTGGATCTTATACATGTTCCACCGATTTGTTTGACGGTGAATTCTTGGGGCTAATGCTGGATTATAGGTTGAAATATACCGACTCAAATTAAGATGGTCAGGCAATACTCTTAAGAATTACTTCGAATTCAAGCTATCGTTATATATCAAATTGGAAGTAGGACAAACTATAAAGGGTGACATAGAAAATATTTATTTGGTATGTTACCCGATCTTTGGGAAAAAAGAAACCTCCTGTAAGAGTAGAGTAAGAGCTTTAGGGGGCTCTAAAAATCAAACAGGAGGTTTCCTATGAACGAAGAAGATCGTAGCAGGTTGGAAGAGTTTCGTCAATTCCGGAAAGAGGTTAGGGGGTCAAGCGAGTATTTGCTGGTGGGCATCGACGTGGCCAAAGAGAAGCACTATGCCTTTTTTGGCACGGCCCGGGGAAAGACGCTTTTTCGGAGATTGGTTTTTAGAATAATATCGAGGGGTTTCGGAAGCTTTTGGCGCAAGCGGGAGCGATGAAAGTTCAAAACGGGTTGAAGCGGGTTGTCTTCGGAATGGAGCCTACGGCCAATTATCATAAGCCGTTGGGCGAGCATTTGATCCG
>JAPLIW010000090.1 GCA_026388915.1 Deltaproteobacteria bacterium | reverse complement strand
CGACTATGAAGCGGCCCTCAAGCTGCAAAATCAGCTGGCCCGGGCGCGGATGGAGGAAAAGACCGGCGATGTTCTCCTCCTCCTGCAGCATCCCCCGGTGATCACCATGGGGAAGTCGGGGAAGGTTCATAACGTCCTCGATCCCCAGGAGATTCAGAGAAAAAACATTAAGGTCATTTTTACCGACCGGGGAGGAGATGTCACCTACCACGGACCCGGGCAACTGGTCATCTACCCAATCTTGAACCTCCGCCTCCATGGCCTCAGTGTTCCCGGATATGTCGGGAAGCTGGAAGAAGCAGCGATCCGGACCCTGGACCGTTACGGGATCAAGGCCAGGCGGATCGAAAAGCTGCGGGGTGTCTGGGTGGGGAATGAAAAAGTCGCGGCCCTGGGAGTGCATCTGTCGCGCTGGATCAGCAAGCACGGCCTGGCCTTAAACGTAAACACCAACCTGGACCCCTTTGAGCTCATCAATCCCTGCGGCACCGGTCGGAAGGCGACCTCCATGGCCAGAATCCTGGGACGGGAGCTTCCCATGGAGGAGGTCGAGACGCTGATGATTGAGTCCTTTGCCGAAGTCTTTGGAGTTACCATCTCCCCGGAGCCTTTGGAAAATTTGGGGGCCTGTCGATGAAACCCGAATGGCTGCGGAGAAAACTTCCCGATCCCGAGGCGCTCAACCGCATGCGGAGCCTGCTGCAGCGCCACGGGCTGAATACCGTCTGCCAGGGGGCCCTCTGCCCCAACCAGGGAGAGTGTTTCGGACAGGGCACGGCCACCTTCTTGATTCTGGGAAAGACCTGCACCCGGAACTGCACCTTCTGCGCCATCCCCACCGAAGAACGCCCCCCGGCGCCGGACCCGGAGGAACCGCGGAGGGTCGCCCGGGCCGCCGCTGAACTCGGTTTGAAGCATGCGGTGATCACATCCGTGACCCGGGATGACCTCGAAGACGGCGGGGCCCCGCATTTTGCCCGCACCGTGAGAGCCCTGAGGGATGTTAATCCTGAAATCACCGTAGAAGTCTTGATCCCGGATTTTCAGGGGTCGGGGGAAGCCCTGAAGATGGTAATGGACAGCGGACCGGATATTCTCAATCACAACCTGGAAACAGTTCCCCGGCTTTACCCTGAAGTCCGGCCCCAGGCCGTTTATTCACGCTCCCTTGAACTCCTGAAAAGGGCCAAGGAGATGGCCCCGGCCAAACTCACCAAATCGGGACTCATGCTGGGGATGGGAGAAGAGAAGGTGGAGATCCTCGGGGTGATGGCCGACCTTCGGCAGGTATCCTGCGATCTGCTCACCCTGGGGCAGTACCTTCGGCCTTCCGGAAAGCACCATCCGGTGGCCCGGTATGTTCCCCCGGAGGAATTTGATGAGTTGAGGGGGGAAGGGGAAAAGATGGAGTTCAAGGCGGTCTTCTCCGCCCCCTTGGTGCGAAGTTCCTTCCACGCCGCCGAGGTATTTAAAGAATTACATTATCCGCAGATTTCGCAGATTACGCAGAGGCCGGAGAAAAAACATCAATCTTAAAAGCAAAGATCAAAAAGTCTGAATGAACTTCTTGAAAATTCCCTTATTTGCTTTTATTCTTGATTCTGCGTAATCTGCGAAATCTGCGGATGAATGTTTTTGCTTTGAAAAGTTTTTAAGGAGGTTTTTATGCGGTTTCAGGGGAAAGTGGTTCTCATAACAGGTGCCGGGGTCGGGAT
>JAPLIW010000401.1 GCA_026388915.1 Deltaproteobacteria bacterium | reverse complement strand
TGAAAAAATTGGTTTTCAGCCGTCACCCCGGTGAAAACCGGGGTCCAGTAAGTTCGTAACACCTTGAAAACACTGGATTCCGGCTTTCGCCGGAATGACGTAAAAAAGAACTGAATCGATTTTTTCACACCTTCCCCCCTTGAGGGGGAGGGGAGGGTGGGGGGTAAAATGAATTAATTCGTTTGTATTAGTGGCCCGGAAGCAAGGGCATTGCGCGAAAAAAGCATCGGCTCAGTTATTTCGGATTGCGGATTTAGGATTTTTTCGGTTCCCTTTTTCAATCCGCATTCCGCAATCGGCATTCCGCAATTTGGCGGCAGGTCTATCGGGTGGGCAGTCAGCTCTTAGCCAGTTCGAAACCCAGAGCCAGGGCTTTTCGATTGGTTTCCAGAAAGGAAGACGGAACCCGCTTGGATAGGGACTGGAGGAGGGCCTCCTGGCTGACCAATTCCACGGTTTTTATCACCGCGCCCAGCAGGACCATGTTGGCCACCATTCGGTTCCCCAGGTCTTTCAATGCCCTCTCCGTGGCCGGGATGAGAATGTGTTTGAGAGTAGAAGAAGCGTCGGGTTTGACCATTTGGGTATCGACGAAGATCATACCCGTTGAGGGGTTTACTTTCTTCTTGTGCATCTCATAAGTCCCCTGGGACATGCAGGCCAGCACGTCGGCCTCGGTGACTTCCGGGTAGTCAATCCAGGAGTCGGAAATGATCACGTCGGCCTTGCAGGCCGACCCCCGGGCTTCGGATCCATAGGAGGAAGCCTGACCGACGTACTTCTTATCCAGAACCGCGGCCTCTCCCAGGATCTCTCCCAGGAGGATGATTCCCTGGCCTCCCAGGCCGGCAAAACGGACTTGAATCATGATAACCTCTTTATTATGGGACGCAGATTTACCAGATGAACGCAGATAAGTTCGCCTTAAAAAATTTTCTCCAGGATATTTTATTATCCTGTAAATCTGCGTTCATCGGCATCCAATAGTTGTTATGCTCCCGAATTCACGAATTCCCCCACCACCACTTTCCCGGCCAATTCCTCAACGCTCATCCCCTGGGCCTTCTCCACGGAGACGCTGCTGTTCTTCAACGCCTGGATCATGTCGAAGGCCGAGCGGAAGGCGTTCCTTCTTCCGTATTGGGTGGGACAGGGGGAAAGAACTTCGACGAAGGAAAAACCTTTGTGGGTGATGGCTTTTTTCAGCGTGCGGGTCAGGGGGATGGGGGTGGCCACGGGTTGCCGGGCCACGAAGCTGGCCCCCGCCGCCTCCGCCAGCCTGCACAGGTCAAAGGGACGCTCCTGGTTTCCCTTGGGGGTCGTAGTGGTCAGGGAGCCCAGGGGGGTCGTGGAAGCCACCTGTCCCCCCGTCATCCCATAGATGGAGTTGTTGGCGCAGACCACGGTCATGTCCATATTTCTCCGCGCGGCGTGGATGAGGTGGTTTCCCCCGATGGAGCTCAGGTCGCCGTCCCCGCTGATGACCATCACCTTTAGCCGGGGGTTAAAGAGCTTGGCTCCGGTGGCATAGGCAATGGCCCGGCCGTGCAGGGTGTGCAGGGTGTCGGCCTTGAAATGAGGGCTGGGAATCCAGGCGGCGCAGCCGATCCCGGAAACGAACAGAGTGCTCTTCAAGTCCCACTCCAGCTCGGCAAAAGCCCGGAGAACCGCGTTCATCAGGATCCCGTGTCCGCACCCCGGGCAGAAAGGAGTGGGAAAGGCCCGGTCGTTGATCATTTCGTAGATTCTTTGGTTCATAGGTTCCTCCGGATCCCTTCCACAATCTCCCCCGGCTCGATGACCTCCCCGTTGGTCTTGGGGAGCGGGATGACCGGGGTGGGGGTGAATTTGGTCATCTCCCCCGCGATCTGGCCCCGGTTCATCTCCGGGACGAAAATCTTCCGGCAGTGCCGACCCAGCGCGGCAACGGCCTCATCGGCGAAAGGCCATATGGAAACAAGGCGGAGCAGCCCGGCTTTGATGCCTTGCTTCCGGAGGGTTTTCACCGCCGCAAGGGCCGCCCGGGCGGTGTACCCGTAAGCCACGACGCCGATTTCTGCGTCATCCACCAGATAGGGGTGGGTCTCGATGACTTCCGACTTGAAATCCCGGACTTTGCGGATCAGGCGCTCCGTCAGCCGGGCCTGAACGGCCGAGTCCTGGGTTTTGCGGAACCCCCAGGGGTCATGGGTGGAGCCGGTGACCAGAAGGTTGGCCCCCTCGCCGAAAGCGGGCATGGGAGGAACCCCGTTGATCTCCTCGGTTCCGAAGGGGGGTTTCCCGGAAATCTTGACCCGGTCGAAGATCTCCACTTCTTCTTTTATGACCAGGGTCTCCCGGAGATGGCCCACGGCTTCGTCGGCCAGGAGAAAGACGGGGACCCGGAACCGCTCAGCGAAGTTGAAGGCCTTGACGGTCAGGTCGTACATTTCCTGGGCGGACCAGGGAGAAAGGGCGACGATTTCATTGTCGCCGTGAGCCGCCCATTTAACCATCATCATATCCCCCTGAGCCGGCCGGGTTGCCTGGCCCGTGCTGGGGCCGGCGCGTTGCACATCGACGATCAGACAGGGGGTTTCGGTAATGACCGCATACCCGATGGCCTCGACCATCAAACTGAGCCCGGGGCCGGAGGTGGCGGTCATGGCCTTGGCCCCGGCCCAGGCGGCGCCGATGACCGAGGAAATGGAGCCGATTTCATCCTCCATCTGAATGAAGGCTCCCCCCACTTCGGGGAGGCGGTGGACCATGCGGATCATGATCTCGCTCGCCGGGGTGATGGGGTAGCCGGCGTAAAACCGACAACCGGCGGCCAGGGCTCCCTCGGCGCAAGCCTCATCTCCCTGCATGAAATACCAGCCGGGGGCCAGAGTGCTCTTCACCTTCTTCCATTCCATGGGGGTTTCCTATTCTCCCTTTTCCACGTTGATGGCCAGATCCGGGCAGAGCATCTCGCACTGCAGACAGCCGGTGCAGAGTTCCGGATGGGCGACGAGGACGGGCTGGAAGCCTTTTTCCGATACGTCGGGGGATTTTTCGAAGACTTTCTTGGGGCAGACTTCCAGGCAGATATAGCAGCCTTTGCACCATTTCTGGTTGAGGTGGATGGCTGCGGTTTTCTTCTTTTTTCCTGCACTTTCGTTCAATTCAGGGTTCTCCTTCCCTTCAGCGGAGCAGAAAAATCCACCGCCTCGATCTAAAAATAATATGGCTTAGGAAAGGAGGGGGCGTCAAGTTTTTTTCTTCAAGGTTTGTGCCTCCGCAGGATTCTTTCCATGACCGGAATCATGTGGATTCTGGCGGGAGAGGATAGAATAAATTGAAGAAGGGGTTACCGCTTCGCTTCTCTCCCCCGGGGAAAATCCTAAATTATTTGAATAAAATAGACGGCGGGAGGTTCGGGTTTTTTGCTTGACGGAAAGAGCGCTTATTCATTAGGATACAGAGAAGATTTTCGCTCTGACCATGAGAGGGCAAGGCAGGGATGAGCATCCTGGTGGATGAAAATACCCGGGTGATTTGTCAGGGAATTACCGGCAACCAGGGAATGTTCCACACCCGCCAGGCTGTGGCCTACGGGACCAAAATGGTCGGAGGGGTGACCCCGGGGAAGGGCGGAACCACCATGGATGGCCTTCCTGTCTTCAACACGGTGGCCGAAGCCGTGCGCGAGACCGGGGCCAACGCCTCCATGATTTTCGTCCCCCCTCCCTATGCGGCTGACGCGATCATGGAAGCGGCCGACGGGGGGATTGAGCTCATCGCCTGCATCACCGAGGGAATCCCGGTCCTGGATATGGTGGTCGCCAAAGGGTACCTGGAGGGCCGGAACTGCCGCCTCCTGGGCCCCAACTGCCCGGGGGTCATCACCCCGGGAAAGTGCAAAATCGGCATCATGCCCGGTTACATCCACCGCCCCGGGCCGATCGGAATCACCTCCCGCAGCGGCACCCTCAGCTACGAGGCGGTCGATCAACTGACTAAATTGGGATTGGGGCAGTCCACCTGCGTGGGCATCGGCGGGGACCCCATCATCGGAATGACTTTCGTGGAGGTCCTCGAGCTCTTCAACCGCGATCCCCAGACCGAGGCGGTCATGCTGATCGGGGAGATCGGCGGGACGGTGGAAGAAGAAGCGGCGGAGTATATTCGCCGCCATTTCAAGAAGCCGGTGGTGGCCTTCATCGCCGGACAGAATGCGCCTCCCGGCCGGAGGATGGGACACGCGGGGGCGGTGATTTCCGCGGGGGCGGGTTCGCCGCAGCATAAAATGGAGGCTTTGCTCGAAGCCGGGGCCGCGGTCGTGGCCAACCCGGCGGACATGGGCCCGACCATGAAACAAGTTTTACAGAGATGAAAGGGAACGGAAGTTCATGGCCAAGAAAGAAAAGCATCATATCGAGGTTTACAAAAGCTGGTGCAAAAAGTGCGGGATCTGCGCAGCCTTCTGCCCGGCCGGAGTCCTGGCGCAGGATGATTCCGGCACCCCCTACCCCAAAGAGCCCGACAAGTGCACGGGGTGCCAGTTGTGCGCGCTGCGGTGCCCGGACTTTGCCATCAACGTAACCTCTCCCAAGAAGAAAGAACCCAAGGGCTCGGCCAAAGCCTCGGAGGAAATCAAGGAAGGAGTGAGTGAACAGGGTGAAAAAGCCTGATCCCAGAGCCAAGCTCATGCAGGGGAACGAGGCCTGCGCCGAAGGGGCCATCGTCGCCGGGTGCCGGTTCTTCGCCGGCTATCCCATTACCCCTGCCTCGGAAATAGCCGAAGGGCTTTCCGTCCGGCTCCCCCAGGTGGACGGGACCTTCATCCAGATGGAGGATGAGATTGCCAGCATGGGGGCCATCATCGGGGCGTCTCTGGCCGGGGCCAAGTCCATGACCGCCACCTCCGGACCGGGGTTCTCCCTCATGCAGGAGAATCTCGGGTATGCCTGCATCGCCGAAGTGCCCTGCGTGGTGGTCAATGTGATGCGGGGGGGGCCCAGCACCGGCCTACCCACCAACCCCTCCCAGGGGGACGTGATGCAGGCGCGGTGGGGGACCCACGGAGACCACTCCATCATCGTCCTCAGCGCCAGCTCGGTCCTGGAGTGCTTCACCATGACGGTGAAGGCCTTCAATTTTTCGGAGAGGTACCGGACCCCGGTGATTCTCCTTCTGGATGAAGTGGTGGCCCACATGCGGGAGAAGGTGATCCTGCCCAAGCCGTCGGAGGTGGAAGTGATCGACCGGGTCAAGCCCTCCGTCCCCCCCGAGTGGTACCTTCCCTACGAGGATACCAGCTTCGGGGTCCCCCCCATGGGAATTTTCGGGGAGGGGTACCGGTACCACGTGACCGGCCTGACCCACGACATTCGCGGATTTCCCACCCTGCGCCAGGATGAAATCGAGCCGTTTTTGGCCCGCCTCTTCCGCAAGATTTCCAGTCACTCCGACGATATCCGGCTGGTGGAACACTTCATGACCGTGGACGCCGAAATCGTCATCATCGCCTACGGCTGCGTGGCCCGCTCCGCCCGCCGGGCGGTCCTGGAGGCGCGGAGCCAGGGGCTGAAGGTGGGGATGCTGAAGTTGATCACCCTCTGGCCCTTCCCCCGTTCCTACATCGAACTCCTGATCAAGGCGGGCAAGACCCTCCTCGTTCCGGAGATGAACATGGGCCAGGTCTCCCGCGAGGTGAAGCGGGTGAACGAAGGAATGAGCCAGGTCTTGACCCTGAACAAGATCGATGGAACGATCATCAGCCCCAAAGAGATTCTGGCCAAGATGAAGGAGAAGAGATGATCGAGGATCGCCCCCTGATTTACAAGTATCTGCGCCACGACAAGAAGTTTCCCCATGTGTGGTGCCCCGGTTGCGGCATCGGCACCCTCTTGGGCTCGCTCATCCGGGCCATCGACCACATCGGGTACACGAAGGACGAGATCGTGATGGTCTCCGGCATCGGCTGCTCGGGCAGATTGCCGGTGTACGTGGATTTCAACACCCTCCACACGACCCACGGACGGGCCTTGACCTTTGCCACCGGGGTGAAGCTGGCCAAGCCCGAGCTCAAAGTCATCGTGATCATGGGCGACGGGGACGCCACGGCCATCGGGGGGAACCATTTCATCCACGCCGCTCGCCGGAATATCGACCTTACGGCCATCATCGTGAACAACAGCATCTACGGCATGACCGGCGGTCAGTATTCCCCCACGACCCCCTACGGGGACCGGGCCACCACCGCGACCTACGGGACCGTGGAACAAAGTTTCAACATCTCCCAGCTGGCGGTCTGCGCCGGGGCGGTGTACGTGGCCCGGGGGACGGTGTACCATACCCGCCAGCTCGACCAGTTGATCGAGAAGGCCCTGCAGAAGAAAGGGTTCAGCGTGGTCGAAGTCATCAGCCAGTGCCAGACCCATTTTGGCCGGCTGAACAAGCGGGGCAATCAGATCGAGATGCTGAAGTGGCAGCGGGACCACGCCGTGTCGGTGGAGAAAGCCAAGACCCTGTCCGCCGCGGAGATGGCGGACAAGTTTGAGACCGGCGTCCTGGTGGACCGGGAAGCCCCGACGTACCACGAGGAATACATCAAGCTGCGCCAGAAGGCCAAAGAAGCCATGATCCCCTCGATGGAGAAGGAAGAAAAAGAGGAAAGCGACCGGCGGGAAGCGTCCGATAGACATTAGAGCAATGCGGAATTCGGAATGCGGAATGCGGAATTAAAAACGTTTCCGGTTGCCAGTTTCCCGTTTCCGGTTGCCTGCTTCCCCTCGCCTGTTTTTGTCTCTACCGGGGAACTGGGAACGGGCAACATGTTGTTCATCTATTTTATGAACTCTAGGCACTCCGAACTTTAGGCACTTGAAGGAATTGTTATGCTCGATCGTTATGAAAATCGTCTCAGCGGTTCGGGGGGCCAGGGCCTGGTTTTGG
>JAPLIW010000784.1 GCA_026388915.1 Deltaproteobacteria bacterium | reverse complement strand
AGCGCGTTCCGTAGGAAGGGAACGCACGGCTTCCGGCTCGACGATCCCCTCGTCGATGAGGCCAAGGCGCTCAAGGGCATGCTTAACGCGATATATATTCCATCCCAAGAAATCGGATATTGGTCCAGCTCCGGCAATCGAGACGTTTAAAGATTCTGCAAGGCCCTGCAAAATCTTTTCCCCAAGGAATTCATCGAGCTGCTTTCTATCGAATCTGACCCGGCCATTCACCGTGACGGAAGGTAGCTTGTTTGAGGTTTTCCAGTCGTAAATTGTCTTCGGGTGAACATGGAGAAGCCCGCTGACTTCCTTGACGTCGAGCAGAGCTTCCCGCATTTTTTATCCTCAAAGCCCCCGAAGGATCCGGCTCATATCCCCTTCATCCAGAGCGGACCCGGAGCTCATGCCCGGTAATTTGATAAATGCCATCTGCGCCGTCGCCGGCCGGATCCCCGCCGCGACAACTGCACCCGCACAAGCGTTCGCCGCGTCGTCGTGAAGCCCCTGCGGATGGTCGATCAAGTCCTTTCCCCCGCCCCGGCCCGTCCGCCGGTCGAGCTGCCGGAATTCCGCCGCCTGCTTTTTGTTGTCCAGGAGCTCGACCCTGCCCTGCATGACCAGCGGAAGGAACTCGCCGTAGATTTCGCTCTTCGTTCGCTCGCTGTTCTTGTAGCTTATCCCCTGCTTCGAAAAGGACTGAACGCACCACTCGCCGCTGTAGCGATCCCCCGTGACCATGCTCACGTGATAGGTCTTCAAGATCTCTGAGAATTCCCGGGCCACATCATCGGGGTTAAACGGCGGCTTGCGCGTCCTGGTAAACGCCTGGACGATCTTCGCGCCGTCAATGAAGCAGCCGGAGAGCGTCATCGCGTCCCCGCGGCCACCGCTCGGATCGACGAAGGCGAAGACCTGCCGCCCTTGCTGCGGGGGGATCTCGAACCGGCCAGGGACAATGACTGCTTCAAGCGCCTCGGTCGAAATGTAGGTTTCGAGGTCCGCCCTGAACTCCGCGTCGTACTCCGCCGCCGCCGAGCTCGCGTCTTCGGTCCGCGCCCGCTCGATGATCTTCGAGCTGTAAAGCGGGTTCATGTCCTTCGTCCCGGCCTTCCAAACGAGCGTCACGGGATCCGGCCGGCCGAATTTATCGCGGAAACTCTGGTAAAGTGGCCCAAATTTTCCATACGGGGTGCTGATCGCCAAAAGCAAACTCCCCGGTTGCTCACCCAGGGCAGGCCGGAGCGCCGTCAAAACCTCGGCCGCGGGGCTCGCCCCTTCGACCCGCCAGAATGAAATCTCATCGCAGACCGCAGCGCAGATCCGATAGCCCCTCAAGCTCCGAAAACTGCACGTGTGAACGCTGAGGACCATCCGGTTTGTGAGCGCGATCTCCTCTTTCCCTTCGCTTTCCACCATGCCCTTGAACGCCGGAAGCCGCAGAATGTCGCGGATGTAACCGAACACAACCCCGGCCTGCTGCCGGTCCGTCGCCAGGCAAACAATATGCCCTTGCCCGATCCCGATATTCCATTCCTTGAAGACGCCCAGAAAAACACAGATCAACGCGGAGACCAGACTCTTCCCTCCCATTCTCCCGATGATGAGAAACGCCTCGCTGAAAGGCTCAACCGGCGGGTCCTGCCGCCCCGTGAACTTCCTGAAGACCTCGAGCTCCCCCGCCGTCATGGACAGCGCGAAGATCCCCTTGAGGCAGACCATCCAATTCGACCATGTCGCCGGGTGCTTGAAGACAGGGAGCGCCCCGAAGACCTTGCGGCTCGAAATGGCGGAGCAGATGTTCATGTGTAAAATTCCTTGACCCAGCCCCGCCGGTCCTTCCAGATCCAAATCCATTTCTGGCAGCCGGCCGGTAGCCTCATCGCCCGGACCCGGTCCCTGGTCTCGTTATCGACCCTGTTTGTCTTCGCTTGAATGAAAAGGATATGCTCGCCCTGGGGATGAAGCGCCACTACATCGAAGAGGCCGAATAGATCGATGTTGCAGTACGCGACCCGGATCGTCTTCCAGATCAAATAACCCAGGGCCTTCAATTCATCCGCACAACGCTTTTCGACACGGTAGCCTTTGCCGATCTTGTTCAAGTCTTCTCCCCAACCGGCAACCCCTCATCGCCCAGCGCGATAAGGGCCTGGTCAATCGCCCGCCGAAGGTCAAGCAAAAGGTCAACGTCCAGGACAAGCCCGTGCTCTGTCGGAACCGATGGCCTATCGCCCGGCCGGATCGTGCTATAAACCCGAATGTCCAGGTATCGGCCGCACCCTCCCCTGAGCAGCGTCAAACGCACTTCCTCACATGAGGACTTCGAGAACCGCGCCAGCTCATTGTCATCCTTGCCGTTCATTGTCCTCACCTCCCTTGGGCGAGCGCATTTTGCAGGAAAACGACAACTTCGAAAGGCAGAAAATCTACGGGGAAAAGATTTTGCAGGGCCTTGCAGAATCTTTAAACGTCTCTAAACGAACGCTTTATTATGCCGTGGAATTCGCTAGAAAATATC
>JAPLIW010000812.1 GCA_026388915.1 Deltaproteobacteria bacterium | reverse complement strand
CCAGATTCAGGGCCACCGTGGTTTTTCCCGTTCCCCCTTTCCCGCTGGCGATGGAAATGATCATAAAAGGCTCCTCATACCCGCTTAAATACTCGGCCGCTCATAAAAAGGCTGCCCGCCAGGGCTGCACCCTAGGTACGCTCCAGGAGTTCGCCAACCAGCTTTGCCGCTTCCCCTACGATGCGTCTGCACTCCAGCCTTTTGTCCCCACTGTAAAAGCTTTTCACTTGATCACGGTCTTTCCAGTCTACCTGGACAATTTCCCAACACGAAATCCCTCCGTGGTCTTTAACGATCTCTTCCCGGAACCGATTGAAGAGCTCGTGAGCATAGGCCCACATTCGGGGGTCCTCCTTTTCCTCCTCCCGGCCGCGGCTGAACCTGAGACCAACGGCCGCTAGCCCCCCCACCAGGGCTCCACAGACTTGCCCGTTTCCCCCCAGTCCGCCTCCGAAGGCTCCCAGGGCCCTGATAACTTCGTCACCGCTTCGCCCCAATTTCTCTTGCCCGACCGCAAGAACTGCCTGGCTTCAATGGAACCGCTTCAGCATGAGTTGTACCGCTTTTTCCTTCATTTCTTCCAACGTCACGGAGTCCTCCTATTTAAAGAGATTTCAGGTGTGGGTGTTGGCATCCCTAAAAAACCGGCATAAATTGTTACTTTTTCCCAATAGGCTTTTCTCCAAACCCGGACCTTTGCCCTTCAAGAATGATCTCCGCAGCTGTCCGGATGGTCGTGGTGACATCCTCCGGCTCCCCGCAGCTCCCCCCGCAGGTAGGTATTCAGAACGTCTTCGATCTTCCCAACGGCCCCGGTAACCGCTTCGATTCCGAAGCCGTCGAAAAAATCGATCGCCCGGGGACCCATGCCCCCGGCGATCATTACGTTCGCCCTCTGGGAGTTGATGAATTCCGGCACTTTCCCCGGAACGTGGTTTTCGTAGTAAGGATTATCCAAGACTTCCGACTTCTTGACTTTTCCGTCCTCCACCTCCAGAAAGGTGTAATAGGGGCATCGGCCGAAGTGGGCGCTGACTTCCCCTCCAAGTCCCATCTTGTCTTCACTGGCAAAAGCGATTCGCATGGTCAACCTCCTCGATTTTATTTTATTAACGCTTCATCCATGTTTATCCGTGTCCCATTCGTTTTTTATCCCCAACGAAATCTTTGCCCCCTCCGTTGTCCCCGACGGCATCGCGGGCACAGTTCGACGCCCGGGCGCAGCTTTCCCTCCAGGAAGACGCGCATGGCCTCATCGGCCTCGCCCGCCACCCAGGCGATGACTTGGATGCCGTAATCCGAAAGAACCTGCGCCGAATTCCCGTCGATCCCCCCGCAGATGAGAGTTTGTACGCCGAGTTCCTGCAACTTCTGCAGCCTCTGCAATCGATCCCAGGCCTGGAGCGAAAACTTCTCGCTTCCCACTACCTTGCTATCCTCCAGGTTGAAGAGAAGAAGGCCTGGGGCGTAATCGAACCGGGGGGAAACCCGGGGACCGAATATGGGGATGGCCACTTTCATAGGTTCCTCGATGGGATCAGGATAGCAAAGGGTGTGCCAAGAGCCTCCCCTCCGCCGCCCGTCGGAAAAACCATTGATATCAACCCATTTGGCGGGGAATGGAAATGACCCCGCAAGCCAGGGGTCGCAGTTAACTTTCAATAATGAAATATCTAAATGAAATACATTTCAAAAATGAAATTAGAATGAGAAATAAATCTTTGACGGGCCGGCGGCGAAGATTTATACTGAAGTGAGAAAAAACGAGGGCAGGCATTTCCGTGGAAAGTGCAAAAGCGATCCGGCCTTCGACAAAGTCCGGGAAAAAAGGGAGGGAGGCTCAGCTCTCGGCGATTCTGGAGAGCATTGCCGACGGCGTCTTCACCATCGACCGGGATTGGAGGATCACTTCCTTCAACCGGGCGGCGGAGAGGATCACCGGCGTTTCTCGTCGCAGGGCCATGGGACAGAAATGTTTTGACGTTTTCCACACCAACATCTGTCAGACCGCCTGCACCTTGAAAAAGACCTTGGAAACAGGCCGGGAGATCATCGATTCGCCCGTGGATATCTTGACCTCACGGGGGGAAACCCTACCGATCAGCATCAGCACCGCCGTCCTCCGGGATGAAAAAGGCAGAATCATCGGGGGGGCGGAAACCTTCCGGGACCTTTCGGCCATCGAAGCCCTGCGACGGGAGCTGTCCGGCAAGTACAGCAGCGGCGACATCGTGAGCAAGAATGAGAAGATGCAGAAGATCCTTTCCCTCCTGCCAGCGGTGGCGGAGAGCAACAGCACGGTCCTCATCCAGGGGCCCAGCGGTTCGGGAAAGGAGCTCCTGGCCAGGGCTATTCATTCCGCCAGCCCCCGGGCGAAGGGCCCCTATGTGGTCGTGAGCTGCGGGGCCCTGCCCGACACCCTCCTCGAATCCGAGCTATTCGGCTACGTCAAAGGGGCCTTTACCGACGCCAAGAAGGATAAACCCGGGCGGTTTGCCCGGGCAGAGAAGGGGACTCTCTTCCTGGACGAAATCGGAGACATTTCACCGGCCGTTCAGGTGAAGCTGCTGCGTTTCCTCCAGGAGAGGGAATATGAGCCCCTGGGGGCCGTCAAGCCGCAAAAGGCCGACGTGCGCATCGTGGCGGCGACCAATAAGGACCTCGCCCGGATGGTCCAGGAAGGGCGTTTTCGGGAAGATCTTTATTATCGGTTGAACGTGGTCAAGCTCGATCTTCCGCCCCTGGCTGATCGAAGGGAAGATATTCCCCTCCTGGTGGACCACTTTCTAAAGCGGTTCAACCTGCGGATGAACAAACGGATTGCTTCCGTTTCTCCGGAGGTGATGCAGCTCTTCATGCGCTACGGTTTTCCCGGAAACATACGGGAGCAGGAAAACGCCATGGAGCATGCCTTCGTCCTGTGCAATGGGCCCCAGATCCGGGAGGAACATCTCCCCCAGGAACTCCTCCACAAGGCCCGGGCGGCTCCTCTCAACCTCTCCGACGGCAGAGACGCTTTGAAGATGGCGGAGAGGCAGACCCTCCTGCAGATGCTGGAGAAACACGGTGGAAACCGGAAGAAAACAGCTGCCGAACTCGGAATCTCCCCGGTGACCCTGTGGCGGAAACTCAAGATTCCCGGAGGATAGGCAATCCGTCGCCCGGTTCACCGGGAACATTTCACCATTTCATTATGGAAAAGAGATACAGGGATCGTCTGAATTGAGACGCTTTGGAATTTCTGACACCAAAAGCCATCCAATATCCCCCCTATTGAGACAATTCCCAAATATTTCCGTCAATCGAAAATCAATCGGAAAAAAGGTTGATGATCTCGTAAAAAGTCGAAATTCCATAAAATTCGTCATTCCGGCGAAAGCCGGAATCCAGTTATTTCAAGATGTTCTGGACCCCGGCTTTCGCCGGGGTGACGCTTTAAGAGACTTTTTACGAGATCATCAAGGTTGACAAATCCAAAGATCGACCTTCCGTATATATTGATAACCGGCGCGATTCTTTCCGTCGTTATCTTTGGGTTCCTCATCTAGACTCATTCGCCCGGGGGGTTCCGCAAGATTGGCCGAAAATGCAGACCATGCAAGACCCCACCGTTTAGAGGATCAGGAATCCCCTGGGGACAGCAACGACTGAAGGGCAAAGACCGCACGCCCCGGGTCGTCATCCTTGCCGATCAAGGTCAGGAAACGGTCCTCGATCGTCGAGCGAGGGAAAACCGAAAGTTCATGGCGTCCGGCCACATATTGAAACAGCATGGGTTGGGGATCATCCGAGAATTCGATAATCCCCTTCGCGCGGAATATGGAGGGGGGAAACTGCGCCATCGGCCTCAACAAACCCAAGACCAGGGAAGAGGAAGAAGAGTACATCCGCAAGTTCCTTTCCGGGCTGGAGAAGAGCTTCTCCAGGGAGAATAACTGGACTTTTCTCCAGCCCCTCAAGCATTCCCTGGATTATTGCGTGAAGTGCCAGCTGTGCAGCGACGCCTGCCCCACCTACCAGGCCAGCGGGGGAAAGGAAGTCTACCGCCCCACCTTCCGCCCCGAGGTGCTGCGGCGGATCGTGAATAAATATCTGAAAAAGGAAAACAAGCTCTGGTCCAAGTTTACCGGGGGTGATATTGAGCTGAACTGGACGACCCTGGCCCGGCTGGCCGAAGCCGCCTACCGCTGCACTCTTTGCCGGCGCTGCGCCCAGGTCTGTCTCCTGGGAGTCGATAATGCCCTGATCAGCCGGGAGATCCGAAAAATCTTCAGTCAGGAGATGGGCATCGCTCCCGCCGATATGCACGACAAAGGAACGGTGCAGCAGCTCCGCGTGGGGTCCAGCACCGGCATGACCCCGCCGGCGCTGGAAGACCTGATCAGCTTCATGGAGGAGGAAATCGAGGAAAAGACCGGGAAGAAGATCAAAATCCCGGTGGACAAGGAAGGAGCCGATTTTCTTCTTCTCCACAATGCCGGAGAATTTTTAGCCTGGCCGGAGAGCCTGGAAGCCTACGCCATTATTTACGACGCCGCGGGGGTCAACTGGACCATTGCCAGCGAGATAGTCGGGTATGATGCGGTGAACTACGGGACCTGGTATGACGATATCCAGTTCTCCCGCATCGCCATCAAGCACGCCCAGGCGGCCAAGAACCTCAAGGTCAAGAAAATATCTTTGGCCGAGTGCGGGCATGCCCACAAAGCCATGATCGTTGTCGCCGACCGGGTGCTGACCGGCGACCTCAATATTCCCCGGGAAAGTTCGCTGCCCTTCCTCGAAGAGATCGTTTCGAGCGGAAAGCTCAAACTGGATCCCTCGAAGAACAATTTCCCGGTGACCCTCCACGACCCCTGCAACATGGTGCGTCTCATGGGGATCGTGGAGCCGCAGAGAAAAATCCTGCGCAAAATCTGCCCCCAGTTCCGGGAGATGACCCCTCACGGCGTGGAGAACTACTGCTGCGGGGGAGGGAGCGGATTTGCCATCATCCAGTCCACCAACTTCCCCGACTGGCGCTCTTCGGTTTCCAGGAGGATGAAGTTGAAGCAGATTCTGGAAGCCTTCGAAGACGTGAAATCCCCGGAGATCAAGAAGTACGTCTGCGCCCCCTGTTCCAACTGCAAGGGGCAGATGCGGGAACTCTTCAATTATTTCCATGTGCCGGAAAAGTCGGGGATCTACTACGGAGGGCTGGTGGAACTCATTGCCAACGCCATGCCGGATCTGAAGAAGCCCTTCATCGATTTCGAATGGCATTGAGGCTTCTTCCCTGGACGGCAGTCGATAGATAGCTCTCCCCAAATTTCAGCAGGGCCCTGGAGTCGAGCACTTCCAGGGCTTTTTTTATTTGAAATATCCTGGATGGCGAAGAGGTAGGGCAGCATTCATCTATGAGGGGGCCGGAAAATTTGTTATCATAGATTTTAGCAAAAGATCCGGGGGGAAATTTCCATGAAAAAGTTTAAAATTATTGTGGAAAAACATCCGGATGGGAATGTGGCCTATCCATTAGGGCTCAAAGGGGTCGTTGTCGGGCAGGGGGACACGTATGAGGATCCTATTGCGGATGTGAGGTCGGCAATTCGCTTCCACATTGAAACCGTACCCAATCATCCTAAAATCAAATCCTCAACCTTAAGAGTCCAGATTGCATCGTGGCGAAACTCTACCCGTACGGTTGAGTCGGTCTGCTGTTCTTGAAAAAGATTCATGGAAAGGTTTTCATGAATGGATTTTTCAATGAACATCATCAGGAAAATAGCCAAGGGCATCGCGAAAACGAATTTTGCCAGAAAGGCCATCGATGAAGGTGCAGACCTGAGTGCCTTTAAGAAGAAACTGACAGTCCGGAATCTATTGGGGATCTTTTTAATGGGCTGTAGCAACATGATTGATTGGCCGGCGGTA
>JAPLIW010000154.1 GCA_026388915.1 Deltaproteobacteria bacterium | reverse complement strand
CAGCCCGGCGGCGTGGGCGGCATGCCGCTCGGACCAGGTGGAGGCGAAGCCGAAGCGTTCGGAGACCTTCATCTCCCACCGGGGAAAGATCATGGGGGAAACGGCTTCGATTCCCGAGGCCAGGAGGGTATCCACCACATGTTTCCGGAGTTTCACGTTCACCTCCTCGCCGAAGATCCGGGCCCTGGCCCAGCTTTCCGAGGGGTAGAGCTTTTCCTTCCTAAGGTCGGATTTACTCTTTTCCATCTGGGGGAGGATCCAGCTGATCACCGTCAATTCCCCCGCCTCCACCCGCAGATCGGGAAAGGCCATTTGAAACACTTCCAAAGGCATCCAGTGGAAAGGCCCGATGTATTTCTCCTTGTACAGCGCGTAGAGGGGATCATCCCCGCTGGAAAATCCCACCAGGGGGTCATCCCAGGCTTTTTCATTGGCCGGGTTCTTCAGGGTGTTCTCCGGCGATCGATTGATGAAATCCTTGATAATCCCTTCCGCCCAACGGGCCGGGTTGGTCTTCTTTTCTGCCTCTTTCATTCAATCCTCCCTTTAAATAAGAGTTTCGGGTTCATGATTAAACCAAGCCTTTTAACTCGAAACCCGAAACCCGAGACTTGAAACTCTACTTTCTGGCTTCCAGCGCATTTCGCAGCGCCTTGCGATCCCTGGGCACTTCGGCAAGCCCGGGCTTTTCTTCCAGAATGATGGCTTGTGCCGGGCACCCCACGGCACAGACCCCGCAGCCGAAGCACCGGTCCATATCGAACTGAGGGATTCGATCCCCCATGGTGCAGGCCTTGGACGGGCAGCGCTCGACGCAAGCCTCGCAGCTGGTGCAGAGGTCGGGGTTCACCCGGGGCTGGAAGCCGGAGTAGAAGGCCCTTCCCGGTTTGGGCTGCCGCAGGGCGGTCTTCAGGATCATGCAGTGGCAGGAACAGCAGTTGCAGAGGAAATCGATCTCCTGGGTGTTCAGGCTGGCATGGACCAATCCGGCTTCGGCGGCCTTGCGCAAAATTCCTTTGGCTTCTTCTTTACTGACCTTCCTCCCCAACCCCCTCTCGATGATGTATTGCGCTCCCGTTCCAAACTGCATGCACACTTCATCCGGCATGCCGCAGTCGCTCTTCTCATCCAGCAGTTTCCCCTCATGCCGGCAGAAACAGGTGCTCACCGAAATCGGTTCATAGCGGTCCGGGTAGGAGGTTACCTGGCTGTACGGATGAATCCGGGTACCGGAACGAATGATCTCCCCCACGGGAATCACCCGGTTGGCGGGAAAGGTGATCGTTTGCGGACCCCGGGTGCGGTCCACCGCCTCCTTGTAATTATGGAACAACCGGGCCAGATGTCGGTCCTTTTCGGTCTTCGTCCCCCGCATGAACTGAAACTCGAAGATCCCCGGCACAAAGGGAATCCCCAAATAGTAGCGGACTCCATCGCGGGAGAAGGAGCTGCACAGGCCCTTGTCGGCCATTGCTTCGAGAAGTCTCTCCATTTCCCCCCCGTCTTTTCCCAATTCCTTGGCAATCACCGAAGCCGGTGCCGGTTTCATCGGCATGGCCGCGGCAATCGCCGCTTCCTCCGGCTTGAAAATTTCCTGCACCACGGCATAAAACTCCGGAATGTCCATCCCAGGGTAGCGTCCTCCCCGCTGGTCCAGGGCCTGGCAAAGTTTCTTATAGGATTCTTCCATAATTCCTCCCTATCAGGTTAGGGTTTATCCCTTCCCTTTCCCGTCGATCATATTCTTACCCCTCTCTCCTGCAAATCCTCGGCGCGGCAGAGCTACATTTAAAATACCAAGGTTTGCCTGGAACCTCGAGCCTTCCAGGAATCCCCCCTCGCCCCCCTTTTATAAAGGGGGGTTGGGGGGGGGATTTCAGAGACTGGCTTTCAAAATCAAATCCTCTTTACAAAATTTCCGAATATCGCTTGTTAGCAGGTTCGAGGCTCAACCCTCAAATTCACCCACCCATCCGACTTTGGCCGGGTTGCGGGCCACGAAGCGCAGGAATTCGACCTTTGGGTACCCCACGGTAAAGGCCACGAGGGCCTTATTTTCCGGGGAGATCCCCAGCTTTTTCTTCAATTCTCCCGAGTTCTCGATCGCCCAGATGAGAAAGCCGATGTAGCAGGTTCCCAGCCCCAGGGTCTCGGCCAGGAGAACCATCTGGGTGGAGGCGATGGCCGCATCGATTTCCGGAGTCGTGGCGATTCCCTTATTCATGTGGATGATGATCAAGGCCGGAGCGTGGTGGAAAAGCTGATCGACCCCTTCCTCCCATTTCCCGGCGATCCGCTCCCAGACGGGAGGGAGGGTCTGCCGGGAGGCCCATTCTTCGGGAAGGGGCTTTTTCTTACGGCTGTATTCGTCGATCAACTTTTGAAGTTCCTTCCCCTGTTCTTGCAGGTTCCGGATGGCCAGGGTACAAACCTTATCCAGAGCCTTCCTTCCGCTGACCACCACATACTCGCAGGCCTGCCGGTTGGACCCCGTGGGGGCATACCGGCCGGCTTCGATGAGCATTTTCAATTTGGTCTTTTCCACCAGCCGGTCCTGGTAGAAACGCAGGCTGCGGCGGCGGCGAAGGAATCGGAAGAAAACCGCCGGGGAAGGAATTTGCTTCTTGTTGGGAACGGATAAAAATTGATCGTTCCCCTCGGAGAATTGAAAGGCATCGGCCGGGCACACCGCCTTGCAGTGGCCGCAGTAGAGGCACATGGCCGGATCGATAATCTCGACCGAGGTTTTCCCTTTCTGCAGGATCCTCCGGACGCAGACGGGTACGCATTCGCCGCACAGAGTGCACTTTTGTTCATCGATGGTGATCATGGCATCTCCCTTTGTTTTTGGCTTCCTCCGATTTTGGGAATCAACCCCGTCCGGCCTGTTTTTCAGAGAAAAACCTTTTCATGTAATCCCGCGGGTCAAGGGGCGGGTCTTGGGCTTTTTCCCTTCTCTGGAGAACCAGGGAATTTGTCGGGCACTTGTAGGCGCATACCCCGCACCGGTAGATATCCTCTTGATCCATGGGGTATCCCATGCTTCCTTTCATGAGGGTCAAAAGCCTTATCCCCTCCCTTGATCTGCCCCTGCTGCCGGAGGAGGGTCTGATGCAGGAAGCTCATTGAGCCCCATGAGCTTCCCGCGGACCAGCTCGATATGCTGCTTCAGGTTGTAGGCTTCGTGGAAAAAAGCCAGGGGAACGTGGATTTCGTTCACCGCGGCCTCGATCCGGTCCAGCCTCGTCCGGTAATCCCTGATCCTTTCCGGCTGCGGACTCTCCCGCACTTCCAGTTCCAGGTTTTTGAGCTCCCCGTACCAGTAGAAGAATTTCCGCCGGTTCCGCCAGGAATAGAACCAGGGCATGATTCGGATGAGAGGGATTAAAACGGCCGCCGTCGGAATCAGGAGCAGAACCATCCGGTCCACGAAGGTCGCCACCCAGAAAGGCAGATAATCGAACATTAACGGGAGGCCGGATTTATAAAAGCGCTCTGCCCGGTCGCTTAACGGAAAGTCCTGGGCCTTGGGCGAAGGGAACTCTCCGGCCTTGTGCACCCAGCCCCCGCCACTGTGAATTTCGGCGGCCGCGTCCAGGAGGAGATACACCAGGGCCGGGTGAAGGGTGTCGCGGGCCACGAGATTCGTCGTGGCGGCCAGAAGGTGAACGTCCGCCGGTGGCTTTTTTTTCGCCAGGTCCAACAGCCCCGTGGGCAAAATGACGTGAGACAGGGCCGGGAAGAGCCGGGTATAGGCCTCGGCCTGGCTGAAGCTCAAAAGCTTGACCCCCTCTTTATGCAGGAGTTCCTGGACGGTGGGGCTGTCGGCCGTGCCGAAGATCATGACCGCATCGATTCTCCCTTCCACGAGCTCCTTGGCCGCGGCTGTGTTCGTCAGGTCCAGCAGTGAGGTGGGCGGGTCCGCGGCCTTGCTCGCCGCGAGCAGGTCGCCGGCGAATTTCCGGACCCCGCTCCCCTCCGGCCCCATGTTGATCTTCTTCCCTTTGAGCCGGGAGAGGTCATCGTACGTTTCCGGGCTTCGGTAGAAAACCCACAAGGGGTTGTAGAATAAGGCCCCCAGGGAAAGCAGATTCGGCGCCTCCGACCGGGAGGCGGTCCCGCCCTGGACAAAACCCACATCCACCTTAAAGGATGGATCCTGAAGGCGTTTCAAGTTTTCCACCGAACCCGAAGAGGAAAGTAATTCCAGGTGGACCTTCTCCCGGCCCAGGATTTGCCGGTACCACTCGGCATAGGCCGCGTAGCTGCCCCCCTCCATACCGGTGCTCATGACGATGGTCCTGGGCGGAGCCGGCTCGATAAAATGATTGACCACGGCGAGGACGATGATGCCCACCAGGACCGCCGTAACCACCATCACCAGGTTTTCCCGGAATGGCTCTTTCGCGATTCTTTGGCGGCTGATCTTTTCTTGTTGGCCCATCAATTCCCTTCCGCAGCCCTAAAAAGTTTCAACCCGCTGGAATAAAGACCTGCTGGATATTCTCCCCCCAAATCGACAAATCAGTATGTTGCGCCTTTGAATGATTCCTGGTCCAGAAAGGTTTTCCATAATCAAAAGGCCATCAGGCGTAAAGTGAACGCTTTTCTTCACCCAGGCTCTGCATATAAGCTTCCCCTTCTTCCGGGGAGACCCGGGCCAGGCTCCCATCCGGTTTTTGAATGACGACGCCGGTAGAGGTCAGGATCCGGAAGTTTTCCTTCCGGTCGGCCAGCTCCGGCCAACAGAGAAGCTGGCAATTCCCGCAGGTGAGGTAGAGGTTGGACCGCATGAGGACATGGGGGAAACCCCCTTCCATCCTGGGCCGCCGATCATAGGCCTTGATCCCCTTGATCATGGCCTCCCGGAACGCCCCATCGTCCTCGGGGATGAAGAATCGGCCCGGCGACCAGGTGGACCACTTCTTCGAGGGATGCAGCCCGGTCATCCCGCCGCAGACGAATTCACACCGGAGGTAGT
>JAPLIW010000857.1 GCA_026388915.1 Deltaproteobacteria bacterium | reverse complement strand
TTTTTTTGCGAGCCGAAAAAAGAGGCATATCCCATACATTACCATGCATTTCCACACACATCGTCCCAAAGGTTAGACAAACCGCTCTCGTAATTAGATGTGTTGTATGCTGTAAGTGCGATGCAGTATTCCTGTCCCTTATTAAGGTTCGTTATGGTATAGACTACCAGATCTCCTTCCCGGCTGGCCATGCCCGCATCGATCGAGTTACTGAAGGTCCCCTCGGAGCTGGTCCCATAATAAACCCGGTAACCGGCCAGGTCCGATTCAGTATTCGGGTACCAGCCTATTTTGATTATTCCTCCATCTCCTGGCGAACTACCCCCTCCGCTGCTCCCTCCGCCGCCACACCCCGCAAAAATCAGCAAGGAAAATATTACGAGAGTAAAAAATATGGGCTGAACCCTGGGAAAAGTATTCCTTTTCATAAAAATCCTAAGATTTCTTTTGGGATTAGCCTTTCTTATGGACGAATTCCGTTACTGGCAAGAGAAAAAACTATGATACCTGATCCTGTTGGGGGAAAAATATATTTCATTTTACCACGATTATTGTCAAAGACAAGGCTAAAGATTCGCCCTTCCCCCAAAGGATAGATGCGATTATTTTGCCAGATTCAGTTCCTGCCGGATCTTATCCGATATCCAGTGCCGAACCAAGGTCTGATAGGGCATAGACTTGATTGTGGCCAATTTATTTTTTCTCCGGCCCCCCCACCCACGCAATCGCCCGCATAACACTGGAGCTCGACACCCCAAATTGGCGTGCAAATCATCCCCAGGCATTCCAAATTTTTAACCACCGCGATACCATAGAGAAAATGGGCCATGGCTAACGGTTACGATTAATTATTTCGAAGCCGACTCCTTGAGTATTTTTTCGAAGAAAGGTTTCAGCGGGGGAATATCTTTTTGAACCGCATCCCAGACGATTCTTAAATTTACCCCAAAATATTCGTGAATTAATTTGTCTCTCATGCCCGCCATATTTTTCCACGGTATTTCCGGATACCGATTCCGGACGGACGCGGGGATTTTTCTGACGGCTTCTCCAATGATTTCCAAAGCTCTGACTACGGCATAAATTGTTTTTTGATCTCTTGTAAATTCCTCGTATTTCATCCCTCGGACAAATTCTTCCGAATTGGACATGGCCTCAATTACATCTTCGACATAATCCAAAAACTCCCTTTTCATAGATATTCTACTTCTCTCAGAATGTGCTGTCCAATCCTAGGCTTTAAGGCACTTTTCATGACCAGATCTACTTTGAGTCCCAGGGTATCGGCTAAATAATTTTCAATTTCAATGAATTCAAGGAAACTGGGATACTTTCGGAAGTCAATAAGCAAATCCACATCGCTTCTCTTGCCCTCCTCCGCTCTTAGATAAGAGCCGAAAATCCCCAACTCCTTAATCTTATACTTCTTCAGCAGGAAGGGCTTTTTTTGTTTCAAGATTTTTCTTATTTTCTGAATCTTGGTCATTCATGCCCCCGATATTTACAAGAAGGATTCTACCAGAATTCGGTAAAAAAGGAAACGGTCACAACGTACAGGTGATGTAAAAAGAGAGACGTTGATTCTGAAGGAACTTTAAGGTATTTCTGGATATCGATCTTACCGGATTATTTTGCCAGATTCAGTTCCTGCCGGATCTTATCCGATATCCAGTGTCGAACCAAGGTCTGATAAGGCATAGACTTGATTGTGGCCAACTTCCGGATGGTGTTGACCTGGAGGGGGTCCATCTTGATGGTGACATTTTGGAGTTTCCGTTTCCTCTTTTTATCAAGGATATCCTGCAGCAACTGATTGTCCAGGCTGAATTCGGCAGGTCCCTCAATCAACTCCATCAGAATATCTGCCTGGTCATAATATTCTGCCCACTTTTTGGCGTTGGTTCTATTTTTCTTCATCCGCTTCCCCCCTACCACGTATGCTTCTTGTAGTATTGAATTTCTGCACCTTTCATGTCCCAACCAGTTATGACTCGAGCCATCCCCTTTGATCTCCAATCGAATACAATGGCTAAGTATCTACCGGCGATGGTTGGACCAAAAGCCACGTAATGTTTCCTTTTTGTCCGTCGATAAAGCGGCCGATTCGCAAAAACCTCCTCGGCTTCTTCGGGGGTAATGCCGTGTCCAAGCTCTAAATGGAGCGTATTCCCTTCATCCCACTTAAAATCCGATATCTTCAATCCCTGAATCCTCCAATTGAGGTCATACATAGTATGACCTTTACTCCGCCAAATGTCAAGCTCTTTCAAAAAGGCGAATCAATCCCGTAAATCTATACCGATATCTATATGAGTATGAGTCAATAGCAGACTTGCCCCCTTTTTCGAGTCCCCTATCAAGTACCGACCCGGTAGGGAGACCGGATGTTCTTCAAGGCAGCCAGGACACTGAGGCAGGCAAGGTAGCTGGTTTTGGGGTTGGCCGGGGCCGGAATATTTTC
>JAPLIW010000203.1 GCA_026388915.1 Deltaproteobacteria bacterium | reverse complement strand
GTGGAAAAGCTGCGACTGCTGAAAAGTCCTGTGAATCCCCAGGGCCGCAATCTGGTGAGTCTTGAGGCGGGAAATCGGTCTCCCCTGGAAGAGGATTTCCCCGGAATCCAGGGAATAAACGCCGGTGATGGTGTTCAGCAGAGTGGTCTTCCCCGCCCCGTTGGGCCCGATGAGGGAAAGAATCCGACCCGGGTCGACGGCAAAAGAAAGCCCGTTCAGCGCCTCCAGCCCGCCGAAGCGAAGGGTAACATTTCTAGCTTCTAATATTTTCTGTCCCATTTTTCCATCGCCCAGTTACATTTGGAAAAGCCCAGAAATTCCAAATCCCAAAATCCAAATCTCAAATAAATTCCAAACTTCAATAACCGAATGACCGAAACAACGTTGTTTGTATTTTTGATTTTTGGCCATTGGCGCTTATTTGGAATTTGGTGCTTGGGATTTGGTGCTTCATTATTATGCTCTTGATTTCTCCACCCCGGCAGACACGCCTTTCTCCCTCTTCCGCAGGATCCCGGCAATCCCCGTCAGCAAGCCGTGGGGAAAGAACACCAGGACCCCCATGAGGATGAGCCCGTAAACCAGGACATTGTACTCCTTGACCGCATGAAGGGCTTCCGGCAAGACGGTCAATAAGAGCGCCCCGAAAACCGACCCCCACAAAGAGCCCATTCCCCCCACCAGGACCATGGTGACCACCTGCAGGGAATAGAAGAAGCTGAAAGTCCCCGGGCTGATGAAAGTGAGGTAATGAGCGTAGAGACTTCCCGCGAGAGAGGCCATGGCCGCGCTGAGAACGAATATCTTTACCTTATAGGCCTCCGTATCGATGCCCGCGCAACGGGCCGCAATTTCGTTCTGTCTCAACGCCGCCATGGCCCGGCCCACCCGGGAATAAATCAGGTTCAAAGAAAGAAGGAGCGTCCCGATGGAAACCGCCCATAGCAGGTAGTAATACTTCCGGTCCGAATCGAAAATAAATCCGCTCAACTCCAGGCGGGGGATCCCCGAAAAGCCCGAGGGCCCGCCCGTTACCGGCTCCAGCTGGAGCATCATAATATAAACGATGACGTTGAAACCCAGGGTGGCCATGACCAGATAGTGCCCCTCCAGTTTGAGAGTGGGGATGCCGATCACCAAGGCCACTCCCGCCGTGAGGGCCATGGCCAGGAAAAGGGTGGGCCACATGGGGAAACCGTAGGTCGTGGTGAGAATACCCGAAAGATAAGCACCCAGCCCGAAGAAAGCGGCGTGGCCCAGGGAGATCTGCCCGGCGAAGCCCATGAGCAGATTAAGGCCGATGACCACCAGAATATTCAGGGCGGATATATTCAGCACCATCAGGTGGTAATTGTTCCGCAGGAAAAAGGGCAGGGCAAAGACACCCAAGGCGAAAAGAATGAGGTATATTTTATTCTGCTTTCCCATCTCGATCCCTCACACCCGCTTGAAACTTCCCTTCCCCAGAATCCCCGTGGGTTTGAAAAACAAAACGATCAACAGAATCAGAAAGGCCAAAGCGTCCTTGTATTCCGAAGAGATCAGGCCGGCGCCCAGAGACTCCAGCACCCCCAGGAGAAGACCCCCGATGACCGCTCCCGGCATGGACCCGTACCCTCCCAGGATGGCCGCCGAAAAGCCCTTCAACCCCATCATGACCCCCACGTCGTAAGAGGTGGTGGTGATGGGCGTCAGGATGACCCCGGCCGCGGCCCCCAGCGCCCCGCTGAGAGTAAAGGAAAGGAGAATCATCCGGTCCACCGAGATTCCGGTCAGAAGAGCGGTTTTCCGGCTGGCCGCGACGGCCCGCATGGCCTTCCCGGTCATCGTTCCCCGGAAAAAGTAGCTGAGGGCGACGACCACGAAAAGCGTGATTCCAAAGATCCAGATGCTCTGGGGCATGATGGCCGCCCCCAAGAAAATCAGGGGGTTTTCCCCGGAGAAAGACGGAAGGGTCATAGGGTTCTTTCCCCAGATCATCATGGACAGGCCCTTGATGGAAATGGAAGCGCCAACCGTGATCATGACCAGGATGAGAATCTCTTTAGACCGGGCCCGGTTGATCGGTCCCCGCTCCAGCAGAAAGCCGATGGCCGCAACGCAGAATACCGTCAGAACAAAGGCCAGAACCATGGGAAGCCGCAGGAAGCTGTAGAAGGTGATCATGAACATCCCCCCCAGCATGACAAACTCCCCCTGGGCGAAATTGACGATCCCCGTGGCGTTGTGAATCAGGGAGAAGCCGATGGCCACCAGGGCGTAGGTGCTGCCGGTGGTCAGGCCGGAGAGGGTGAACTGAAAAACCTGCAGCCAGAGACTCATCGGTCTTCTTTCTTGTTCCTTAGGAAATTATAAAAGTCTCTGCGCCCTCCGAGCATGAAGAAAAAATCAACCGCAGAGTACGCGGAGACCGCAGAGCTTTTTATCGGGAAAAACAGAAACACAAATCATTTTATGGAGATTGACTCCTCTTTGCCTTTCGATCCTCCGGGGATGAAGACCAGAGGATGAACGAAGAGGAAGCAGAGAGCGCAGAGATCATCCTTAGAAAGACCTTTGGTGTTTTTGACCTTCCGGGGAGCGTTGGAAATGAGGCCGCTTTTCCTCCTGCATCCCGGCCTTGAGCTTTTTCCCATTTTAATCTCTGCGTGCTCTGCGACCTCTGCGGTTAAGTATTTTTACTCGCCGAATAGCCCATTTTCAAAGCCTGGAGGTTGGCCTCCCGGAAACGGGGCGGGGATATCTTCCCGGTCAACTCCTCCACTTGAGAATATTTGCAGAAGAGCCGGTCATGGCCCAGGGCAAAGCCCAAAAGCACCAGGTTGGACATGAGCGGCGACCCCATTTTTGCCGCCAGGTCGGTCGCGTCGAGGTGGGGGTGGGCTTGGGAGGAAGCCGTATTGAGGAAAGCGATCCCTCCCGGGGAAAGGAGGTTGGAAAAAGTTTCATAGGACCCCGGATCCAGCACCAGCATCACCCCCGCCTGGCCGCTCCCGATCAGGGGGCCGCGGAAAGCGCCGACCTTCAGGGTGGAGATCACCGACCCCCCCCGCATGGCCATCCCGTGGGTCTCCGAGGCGATCACCTCCAGCCCCATCTCCAGGGCGCATTCGCTGAGAATCCGGGTCAGGAAAAGAACCCCCTGCCCTCCCCGTCCAGTTATGGCAATCTGCATATTCATAAAAACCTCAGCTCTCACCGCAGAGATCACAGAGACCGCAGAGACCGCAGAGAATGATTATAGTCAAAAAGCAAACCCCAATTGGGACGTCGACCTTTCGTCCTGCCTGAAATTTGGTTTGGCTTCTTCTTTTACATTCATATTCATCTCTGCGTGCACTGCGATCTCTGCGGTTAATATTTTATTTCTTTTGTATTGCGTTTTGCGGACATACTTGGACGCAGACTCCGCAGGCCGAGCAGAGGGTCTGGTCGATCCGGGCCAGCCCCGTGTCCGGGTCCGCCTCGATGGCCGGGCACTCAAAATCATCGATGCAGATCCGGCAGCCGATGCAGTCGTCCGTAATTTCCACCCGTTCCGTTCTCTTCTTCTTTTCCACCCCCATGTCCATCAGGCAGGGATGCCGGGAGATGATGGCCGCTACTCCTCCATTTTCCGATCGACAGGCCTGGTCTGCTTCCTTCAGGGCTTGGGTCATGTCTTCGAGGGAGTAAGGATCCACCACCGAGAGGGATTTCACCCCGCTGGCTTTTACCAGTTCCTCCATGGAAACGGCTTTCCCCTTTCGGCCGTCCACCAGAATCTCCACCCCGGGGGTCGGCTGGTTCCCGGTCATGGCAGTGGTGGAATTGTCGAGGAGGACGAGGATGAATTTCGCTCCATTGTGGACCGCGTTGACCAGCGGCGGCAATCCTGCATGGTAGAAAGTGGAATCCCCGATGGTGGCTACGATGGGCGGGAATTCTCCCTTCATCCGGTAGGCATGGTAGAACCCCGCGGCCTGGCTGATGGTCGCGCCCATGCACAGGACCGTGTCCACCGCCCCCAGGTTTAAACCGAGGGTGTAGCAGCCGATGTCACTGGGATAGATTCCGTTCGGGAAGGTCTGGCGGATGGCGTAAAAAGCGGCCCGGTGCGGGCATCCGGGGCAGAGGGTGGGTCTCCTGGGTTTGCCGGCCGGGGCCGGCCTTTTCGCGCCGGTCAGCCCGGCAAAAGTCCGAATACACTCCTCCAGAATATCGGGAATAAGTTCACCCTGGGGCGGAATTGACCCATCGAGCCTACCCTTGATGCGATCCCGCATGGCCAGTTGCATCTCCATGACCGGGTCGGTCTCTTCGATCACCAGGATATCTTTGTAGGGGTTGATTTTTTCAAGGATGGCCCTGGCGTTCAGGGGGTAGGGCATTTTTACCTGATAGAGGGCAATTCGATCTTCCAGGTTGAGTTCTTTCAGAAGGTCATAGGTGTGGGCCAGGGCAACCCCGGAAGAAAGAATGCACTGGGAAGCGTTCTTGCCGCCCAATATTTTCAGAAAGGATTTCTTGCCATACTTATCCGTAATCGCCGCGATTTTCTGGTTCAACTGTTGGTGGAGCACAAATCGATACCGGGGAGTCGCCGCCCATCTCTGAGGGTCTTTTAGAAAGCCCGCGGGAATGGTGGGAGCAGGAATGTCTTCAAAGGAAACCCCCTGCCGGGAGTGGCAGACCCGGGTGGTGGGCCGGATCATGACCGGGATTTCGAATTCTTCCGAGATCTGGAAGCCGAGTTGCACCATCTCCTTGGCTTCCTGGGGGCTGGAGGGGTCCAAAACCGGGACTTTGGCCATCATGGCCATCATCCGGCTGTCCTGCTCGGTCTGGGAGCTATGCGGTCCGGGGTCGTCGGCGGAGATGACCAGGAATCCGCCCTTCACCCCGGTGTAGGCCGAGCTCATCAGGGGGTCGCAGGCCACGTTCAGTCCCACCTGCTTCATGCTGGCCGCCGCCCGACCCCCGGAATAACTGACCGCGAGGGCGGTTTCGAAGGCGACTTTCTCATTGATGGACCATTCCCCCATGGCCGGGCTCTCGGCGGCCTTGGCCATCTGGACGAAGGAGGAAAGGATCTCGGAGGCCGGCGTCCCCGGGTAGGAGGCGGCGAAAGA
>JAPLIW010000146.1 GCA_026388915.1 Deltaproteobacteria bacterium | reverse complement strand
GAACCTGGCGCCCCTCAATGATGTAGCGCGAGACCTGGAAAAAACAGCCGGCCCTTGGTTGGATATCGCCAAGTACGTAGGATTTGTGGGCGGGGAGTGGGTCAGCATTCCGTGGTACTGCTACAACATCCCCGCAAATATCAATACGGATCACTGGAACAAGATCGGCATGAGTTCGGAGGACGTGGCGAAATTAACCTGGGACGGCCTCCTCGAGGCGGCCCCCAAGCTTTACGCCAACAAGACTCCCGTCGGCATGGCCATCAGCGAATGCTCCGACGGTAACGATAATACTTTCACGATTCTGTGGAGTTTCGGCGCCTCCATGGCGGATGCCCAAGGAAATGTAACCATCAATTCGCCCCAGACCGCCGCGGCCATCGAGTACGTGAAGAAACTTGCGAAATTCATGCCGGAAGATATTATGGCCTGGGACGACTCTTCCAACAACCGGTTCATGCTTTCCGGGGCCGGTTCCTGGAGTCCGAATGGGCCCAGCGTATGGGCTGTGGCCAAGAAGGACAATATGCCCATCCAGGCCAAGATCGACCATGTGCCCATGCCGGCCGGTCCTGCGGGACGTTTCCGGAATGCTCTGCCCGTCTGTCTGGGTATCTGGAAATTCTCACCCAATATTGACCTGGCGAAAGATTTGATCCGCTATCTTTTGAAAAAGGAGAATTTCGAGAAGCAGGCGGAAGCCTCCTGGGGTTACAACTTGCCTCTTCTGGTAGGCAATCGCACTGCCAAGATCTGGACCCGGGAGAAAGCCCTCCGGCATTATGAGCCCCCCAAGGAGCCCGTATATGTATCCGGCTATCCCGCCCCGCCCACCCCGGCAACTCAAATCGCGCTGAATCTGTTCATTATCCCCACCATGTTTGCTAAGGCCGTGTCTGGAGAGACCAGCACGGCCAAGGCGATCGAGTGGGCGGAAAAGCAGTTGAAACGGATCTATGCGGGTTGATACTTGCTCAACGGCCCAGGCTCTCAGCGCCTGGGCCGTTTGAAGGCCACAAACTTCAGCAGAACAGGAACCTCGGATGCGGGAAGCTCGTCTTGCCTATATCCTGATCGCGCCGGCTGTGCTTTTTCTGGCCATTTTCGTGGCCTATCCATTCGGTATGGCCCTATGGATGAGCCTAACGAGCAAGCGGCTGGGAATGCCCGGCACCTTTGTCGGGTTGGGAAATTACCTCCGCCTCTTGGAAGACGATATCTTCCGGCAGACGGCTTGGAATGCCGTCCTTTACACCGGGGTGGCGGTAGGGATCAAGACCGTAACTGGACTGGCCCTCGCCATGGGCCTTGCGAAACTCACCCGGGGAGCCCAGTTAATCCGGGCCATCGTGCTCCTTCCGTGGGTCATTCCCATCTCCCTGAGTGCGCTGGCCTGGTGGTGGATGTATGACCCCCTCTACAGCGTTTTCAACTGGGGGTTGGGGCTGATCGGGATCCATAAGATCCCCTGGCTGAGTAATCCTTTTTGGGCCCGGGTTGCGATCATTACCACAAATATATGGAGAGGGCTGCCGTTCTATGGCCTCTGTATCCTGGCTGGCTTGTTGGCTATTCCCCGCGAGCTTTACGAGGCGGCGGAGACGGACGGGGCGGGACGCCTGGCGACTTTTTGGTATGTAACTTTGCCGCTCTTGCGGCCGGTATTAGGGACCGTCATCCTCTATTCAGTGGTGATGACCATCTCCGACTTTGAAACCATATACCTCATCACCCGGGGAGGCCCCAGGAATTCCACCCACCTGTTCAGTACCCTGGCTTACCAGGTGGGCCTGGTGGGGACCGAGATTGGCCTGGGGGCGGCCATTGTTCTGTTTATTTTTCCGGTTCTGGCAGTGGCCGCATTCCTGCTGATCCGTCTGGTGCGACAAAGTGAACAAATCGCCTAACAACATATTCAGGGGTTGGGGAGCTTACCTTCAGGTGGCTCCCTTCCTGCTCTTCGCCCTCTTCCCGTTCTTCTGGATGCTGATTACCAGCCTGAAAAGCAACACAGAGCTGTATAATGTCAATGCCTCCCCCTTTAGCATCCGAGAGGGGGCTACCCTCGAACAATACCGGCTGCTGCTCAAGGACACCGCATTCCTTCTCTGGTTGGGGAATTCGGCGATCGTAGCCTCGGTCGTTACTCTGATTTCGGTGACCGCAAGCACCCTTGCCGCCTATGCCGTCGCCCGCCTTCGGTTCCGCGGCGCCCAGGTTTTTGGAATGGCCATTTTCCTCACCTACCTGGTACCCCCAACATTGCTCTTCATTCCCCTCTCGCGCGTGGTGGCCTTCTTCGGAGTTTCGGACAGCATGTGGGCCCTGATCCTTACTTACCCTACCTTCCTGATTCCTTTTGGGACCTGGCTGCAGATGGGTTACTTCCGTACCATCCCTAAAGAGCTGGAGGAGTGCGCCATGGTGGATGGGGCCACTCGCATCCAGGCGCTCGTCCGGATTATCCTGCCCATCTCCATACCGGGGCTCCTTACGGTCGCCATCTTCTCTTTCACTCTGGCCTGGGGCCACTTCATCTATGCCCTGGCGTTTATTTCCTCCGCCCCCCAAAAAGTCCTCCCGGTGGGCATCGCCACAGAACTCATTCGAGGGGATGTTTTCTTCTGGGGCGCTCTGATGGCCGCGGCCCTTTTGGCTTCAGTGCCGGTGGTGATCATTTACTCCCTGTTTACGGGACGTTTTGTGGCCGGATTGACCGCAGGAGCAACGAAGTATTGATCCTATCAAAATTCAATTGAATCGAGGAGGCTCAGGGATGAAAAGAAAAATAGGGTTCATCGGGCTGGGGGCCATGGGCAAACACATGGCCAAAAATTTAATCAAGGCAGGATATGACCTGACGGTCCATGACCTGAACCCTCAGCCTGTCAAGGAGCTTGTCTCCTCAGGGGCGAAAGAGGTGAAAAGCTGCGCCGAAGCGGCCAAAGGAGTGGAAGTGGTCATTACCATGCTCCCGGCGGACGACGAGGTCAAGACCGTGTGCCTGGATGTCGGAGGAGTCCTCGAAGGGGCGAAGCCCGGAACGGTGCTCATCGACATGAGCTCCATCGCCCCCCACACTTCGAAGCAGGTGGCCGCCGAAGCGCAGAAGAAGGGAGTAAAGTTTCTCGATGCTCC
>JAPLIW010000329.1 GCA_026388915.1 Deltaproteobacteria bacterium | reverse complement strand
TAATGCACCGTGTGGATTAATCATGATGAAATTCCCCTGCGTTTATATACTTGCCAGCCAGCGCAATGGGACCCTTTATGTAGGAGTAACTTCTGACCTCGTAAAACGCGTTTGGGAACATAAGAACGAGCTGGTTGAAGGGTTTACGAAACAATATGGTGTCCACATGCTTGTTTGGTACGAACCCCACGACACGATGGAGAGTGCCATTCAGCGAGAGAAGGGTATTAAAAAATGGAATCGGTCGTGGAAATTAGCCCTTGTAGAGAAGTCGAATCCAAGCTGGAAAGATCTTTTCGATCATCTAATCTCATTGAATATCGGCTCCAATTCATCGTTTTCGCCGAAGATGGACCCAATGGCTTCATAAAACAAGCAATCTCAATACCGTCATTCCCGCGCAGGCGGGAATCCAGGATATTTGCAGGGGATGAAAAAACTGGATTCCCGCTTCCGCGGGAATGACGGAGGTAGCGGGTTTTCAACATGATGCTGGGCGAAAAGCAAGGATTCCCTATATTGCCAAACTCCCATGCGGATATAGACCGTCAACTTCTGCAGGCCCGTCAACTGATGGAACGGGTCTTCGGGTTCCATGAGTTCCGGCCCGGGCAGGAGGAGATCGTGGAAGCCGTTTTCTCCGGCGAGGACGTTCTGGCGGTGATGCCCACCGGGGCGGGCAAGTCGATCTGCTACCAGCTCCCGGCCCTGGTCCTGCCCGGCACCTGCCTGGTCATCTCCCCCCTCATCGCCCTGATGAAAGACCAGGTCGATTCCCTGCGGGTCCTGGATCTTCCCGCTACCTCCATTCACAGCCTCATGAGCATCGCGGAGCAGGAGGCAGTTTTAGGCAGGCTTGCGGCCGGGGATTATAAGATGGTTTACGTCGCCCCGGAGCGCCTGCGTCACGGACCTTTCCTGAGCGCTGTCAAGAAGCAGCCGATCTCCCTGGTGGCGGTGGATGAAGCCCACTGCATCTCCGAATGGGGCCACGACTTCCGGCCGGACTACCTCCGGATTCAAAAAGCCCTGGACCTGCTGGGCCGGCCCCAGGTCATCGCCCTTACCGCCACGGCCACCGAGCGGGTGCGGGAAGACATTGTTCAGCAGTTGAGGCTCCGCTCACCGCGCCAGTTCGTCACCGGGTTTGACCGGAAGAACCTGTTCTTCGAAGTGGCCCAGGTAAATCATTCCAAAGAAAAAATCGCCCTTCTCACGGACCGCCTGGAAAACCTCAGGGGAGGAGCCCTGGTCTACACGGGCACCCGCAAGAGCGTGGAATCGCTCGTCGGCCATCTCCGCCGGGCCGGAATCGACGCCTCCGGTTATCACGCCGGGATGGAAGAGGAAGACCGGAACCGCATCCAGGAGGCTTTCCTGGATGCCCGCGCCGACCTCATCGTGGCCACCAACGCCTTCGGCATGGGGATCGACCGCTCGGACATCCGCGCGGTCATCCACCATCAATTACCGGGAACGGTGGAGGCCTATTACCAGGAATGCGGCCGCGCCGGGCGCGACGGCGACCCAGCTCACTGCCTTCTCCTTTTCTCCCCCGCGGACCGGGACCTGCAGGAGTTTTTCATCGAGGCCAGCTACCCATCGCGGGATGTCGTCCTAAGGGTTTATCAAATCCTCCTGGAGAGGACCGAAGACCCCGTCTGGCTGACCTACCGAGAAATCGGTAGCCTGCTCCAACCCTCGGCGCCGGAGATGGCCGTGTCTTCGTGCCTAAGG
>JAPLIW010000658.1 GCA_026388915.1 Deltaproteobacteria bacterium | reverse complement strand
GAAGGGCGGAAGGGGGCCCGGGTCGTGCTGTGGGATACCTTTGGGGAGCTCTTCAAAATCTACAGCCTGGGAACTTTCGTTTTCTGCGGGGGCAGCCTGGTTCCCAAACGGGGCCAGAACATCGTGGAACCCGCGGCCTGGGGAAAAGTGGTCCTCTACGGACCTTCCATGGAGGATTTCCTCGATGCTCATGCCCTTCTGTCGGGCGTGGGCGCGGGCATCATGGTGCGGAATGAAGAGGAATTGGCGGAGCGCTGCCTCCATCTCTTACACCACCCCCGGGAACTGGAAGAGCGGGGAGAGGCGGGAAGGGAGGCCCTTCTGGCCCAGCGGGGGGCGACGCAACGAAACCTGGAACTGGTCAGGAAGCTGCTGAATCGATGAAGAAAGAAAAAGCCGTTCTGGCTCTGGAAGATGGAAAGGTATTTGCGGGCTGGGCTTTTGGCGCCGGGGGTGAGCGCGCGGGGGAGGTGGTTTTCAACACCTCCATGACCGGGTATCAAGAAGTTCTCACCGATCCTTCCTACAAAGGCCAGATCGTCACCATGACCTACCCCCTGATCGGGAATACCGGGGTGAATGAGGAAGACCTGGAGTCCACCCATCCCCATGTGGAAGGGTTCGTGGTGAAGGAGAACTGCCCCTTTCCCAGCAACTGGCGCTCCCAGGGGAGCCTGAGCGACTACCTGAAGCGTTGCGGAATCGTGGGCCTCGAAGGGATCGATACGCGAGCCCTGACCAAACACCTCCGCACGGCCGGGGCCATGCGGGGAATCATTTCCACGGAGGACCTCGACCCTTCCTCGCTGATCGAAAAGGCGCGCAACTCCCCCCGAATGGAAGGGAGCGACTGGGTCCGGGCCGTGACCTGCGGGGAACCCTATGAATGGGGGGAGGGGGAAATCGGGAAGAAAACCGCGCGGGGGACGGGTCTGGGACTCTGGGAATGGGGAAAGGGACAGGCCATAGCTCCCACGGTGGAGAAGAAATACCGCGTGGCGGCCATGGATTTCGGGATGAAGCACAACATCGTCCGCCATCTGGCCAGCCGGGGATGCCGGGTGAGGGTCGTTCCGGCGCGGACCCGGGCGGATGAAATCCTGGCCTTGAAACCGGACGGTATTTTCCTCTCCAACGGGCCCGGAGACCCGGCCGCCCTTCCTGACATCATCGAAACGGTCCGGGGGGTCCTGGGCAAGAAACCGATCTTCGGCATCTGCCTGGGCCACCAGCTCCTGGGCCTGGCCATGGGGGGGAAGACCTATAAGCTAAAATTCGGCCACCGCGGGGCCAACCAGCCGGTCAAGAACCTGCTCAACGGGAAAGTGGAGATCACCGTTCAGAACCACGGTTTCTGCGTGGACCTGGACAGCCTCCCGGCAGGGCAGGTGGAGATCACCCACGTGAATTTGAACGATCGTAGCCTGGAAGGGATGCGCCATCGCCGGCTGCCGGTCTTCTCCGTCCAGTATCACCCCGAGGCTTCGGCCGGCCCCCACGATGCCGCCTATCTCTTTGATGAATTCATAACCCTGATGGAAAAATATTCGAAGGAATAATGCCCAAGCGAACCGACATCCACAAAATCCTGATCATCGGCTCGGGCCCGATCATCATCGGCCAGGCCTGCGAATTCGACTATTCGGGGACCCAGGCCTGCAAGGCCCTGAAGGAAGAAGGGTTCGAAGTCGTCCTGGTCAACTCCAACCCGGCCACCATCATGACCGACCCGCAGACCGCGGACCGGACCTACATGGAGCCGGTCACCGCCGAGGTGGTGGCCAAGATCATCGAACGGGAGCGCCCCCAGGCGCTTCTACCCACCCTGGGAGGGCAGACCGGGCTGAACACGGCCATCCAGGTGGCCGAGATGGGTGTCCTGGAAAAGTTTGGGGTGGAGATGATCGGGGCCAACCAGGAAGCCATCCGCAAGGCCGAGGACCGGGAGCTTTTCAAGGAGGCCATGCGCCGCATCGGGCAGGAAGTGCCGCGGAGCGGCTTCGCCCATGACCTGCCGGAAGCCCGGGAGGTGATCCGGGAGATCGGGCTCCCGGCGGTCATCCGGCCGAGCTTTACCCTGGGCGGGACGGGCGGGGGCATCGCCTTCAACATGGAGGAGTACGAGCGCACCGTGGCTCAGGGGATCGAGCTCAGCATGATCCACGAGGTCATGATCGAAGAGTCGGTGATCGGCTGGAAGGAATACGAGCTCGAGGTCATGCGCGACGTCAAGGACAACGTGGTCATCATCTGCTCCATCGAAAACTTCGACCCCATGGGGGTGCACACCGGGGACAGCATCACCGTGGCCCCGGCCCAGACCCTGAGCGATAAAGAGTACCAGCGGATGCGCGACGGGGCCGTGGCCATCATCCGCGAAATCGGGGTGGAGACCGGAGGGTCGAACATCCAGTTCGCCGTTCATCCGCGGGACGGCCGCATGGTGGTCATCGAGATGAACCCCCGGGTGTCCCGCAGCTCGGCCCTGGCCTCCAAGGCCACCGGGTTCCCCATCGCCAAGGTAGCGGCCAAGCTGGCAGTGGGCTACACCCTGGACGAGATTCCCAATGACATCACCCGGGAAACCATGGCCTCCTTTGAGCCGGCCATCGATTACTGCGTGGTCAAATTCCCCCGGTGGGCCTTTGAAAAATTCCGCGGGGCGGACCCGACCCTGACCACCTCCATGAAGTCCGTGGGGGAGGCCATGGCCGTGGGCCGAACCTTCAAGGAAGCCCTTCAGAAGGCGGTCCGTTCCCTGGAGATCGGGCGCTTCGGCCTGGGGATGGATGGAAAAGAGGAGCCGGGGGTTGAATGGATCAGGGAAAGATTGGCGACCCCCACTCCGGAAAGGATTTTTTACCTCCGGACGGCCCTCAAGAACGGGATCTCCCCCGAAGAGATCGCCGAACTGACGCGGATCGACCGGTGGTTTCTGGAGAACATGAAGCAGATCTGTGACCTGGAGGAAGAGATCCGGCCCTTCGGCAAGAACGGCCGGGTGCTGGAATCGGTCCCCGGGGAACTGCTGCGGCAGGCCAAGGAGCAAGGCTATTCCGATGTCCAGCTGGCCCACCTTCTGGGGTCCGATGAAATCTCCGTTCGGGAGCGGCGAAAGGCTCTGGGAATCCAACCCACCTTCAAACTGGTGGACACCTGCGCGGCGGAGTTCGAGGCCTATACCCCTTATTACTACTCCACCTATGAATCGGAGGATGAAGTCCGTCCCTCGGACCGGAAGAAAGTCATGATCCTGGGGGGAGGCCCGAACCGAATCGGCCAGGGGATTGAGTTCGATTACTGCTGCGTCCATGCCTCGCTGGCCCTGCGGGAGGAGGGTTTCGAGACCATCATGGTGAACAGCAACCCGGAGACGGTCTCCACCGATTACGACACCTCCGACCGCCTCTACTTCGAGCCCCTCACCCGGGAGGATGTGCTCAACATCGTGGAGAAGGAAAAGCCTCTGGGGATCATCGTCCAGTTCGGCGGTCAAACCCCCCTGAACCTCGCCGTTCCCCTGGAGAAAGCGGGGGTCCCCATCCTGGGCACCTCTCCGGACAGCATCGACCGGGCCGAAGACCGGGAGCGTTTCAAAGTTCTCATCGAGAAACTGGGGCTGATCCAACCCCAGAACGGAACCGCCACCTCCTTCGAAGAAGCCCGGGCCGTGGCCCGGGAAATCGGCTACCCCGTCGTGGTGCGGCCCTCTTATGTTTTGGGCGGGCGGGCCATGGAGATTGTCTATGATGATGAAACCCTCGAGCGGTACATGAGAGACGCGGTGAAGGCTTCCCCGGAGCATCCCATCCTCATCGATAAATTCCTGGAGGAGGCCATCGAGGTGGATGTGGACGCCATCTCCGACGGGGAGCGGGTGGTCATCGGCGGGATCATGGAGCATATCGAAGAGGCGGGCATCCACTCCGGCGACAGCGCCTGCGTCCTTCCCCCATACACTCTGAGTGACGATTTGATCGAAGTCATCAGGCAGAATACCTACGCCCTGGCCCGAGAACTAGGGGTCAAAGGGCTGATGAACATTCAATACGCCATCCGGGACGATCGGGTGTACATCCTGGAGGTCAACCCGCGGGCCTCCCGGACCGTTCCCTTTGTCTCCAAGGCCACCGGTGTGCCCCTGGCCAAACTGGCCGCCAAGGTGATGGTTGGAAAGACCCTGGAGGAGCTGGGATTCATCCAGGAAGCAGAAGTGAAACATGTATCGGTGAAAGAGTCGGTCTTTCCCTTCAACCGCTTCCCTGGGGTGGATACGCTGCTGGGCCCGGAGATGAGATCCACCGGGGAAGTGATGGGCATTGACCACGCCTTTGGGATCGCTTTTGCCAAAGCCGAGCTGGCGGCCGGGCAGATCCTTCCCCGCAAGGGCCGGGTCTTCATCAGCGTGAAGAACCGGGACAAGCGGGCCATCATCTTCATCGCCAAGAAACTCTCCGATTTAGGGTTCCGGATCGTCGCCACCCGGGGGACCGCCAAGGCTCTGTCCCAGAACGGAATCGCGGTCGAAGGGGTCAACAAGGTCCATGAAGGAAGGCCCAACGTGGTGGACCTGATCAAGAACCGGGAGATCGACCTGATCATCAACACGTCCACGGGCCGGCGGCCCAAACGGGACCAGGTCTCCATTCGGTCCGTGGCCGTGGCGCACAGCATCCCCCTGATCACCACCATCTCGGGGGCGGCGGCATCGGTCCAGGGCATCGAAGCCCTTCTGCAGGAAGAGATGAATGTGAAGTCGCTGCAGGAATACCACGGGAAATAAGCAAAGAGCATGGAGCAGAGAGCATGGAGTAAAGGAAAATCCGTTGCTGGTTGCTGGTTACTCGTTGAAGGCAAAACGATCAACCGGCAACGGGCAACTGGCAACGAGCAACGAGAAACGAGCAACGAATATGTACGACACCAATTATCCGCGGGAGGAATGCGGGATCTTCGGAATCTTCGACCATCCCGAGGCTTCTCATCTGACCTATCTGGGGCTCTACGCCCTCCAGCACCGGGGGCAGGAGAGCGCCGGGATCATCACCTGCGACGAGGGGGAACCGAAGAGCCACCGGAGCATGGGGCTGGTGGCGGACGCCTTCGACCCCGACACCCTGCGGGCGCTCTCCGGGAATTCGGCCGTCGGTCATGTCCGCTATTCCACGACCGGGTCTTCGCTCTTGAAGAACGCCCAGCCATTCCTGGCCCAGCGGCGGAAGGGCTTCATGGCCGTGGCCCATAACGGGAATTTGGTCAATGCCCGGCCATTGAAGGAAAAGCTGGAGTCCCAGGGGTCGATCTTCCAATCCACCATGGACAGTGAGATCTTCGTCCATTTGATCGCCCGGTCGAAAAAGCCCGACTATCTGGAAAAGACCATCCAGGCTCTGTCTCAGGTCCGGGGCGCCTATTCGCTGGTCCTTTTAACGGAGGACGGGCTCATCGGGGCCCGGGACCCCCACGGTTTCCGTCCTCTGTGCCTGGGGAGGCTGAACGGCAGTTTTGTCCTGGCCTCGGAGACGTGCGCCCTGGATCTGGTCCAGGCCCGGTACATCAACGACATTCACCCCGGCGAGGTGGTGATGATCGACAAACACGGGCTACACTCCGAAAAGCCTTTTCCCAAACCGAAAGCGGCCTTTTGCATTTTTGAATACATTTACTTCGCCCGTCCGGACAGCAACATATTCGGGGAGAATGTGTACCTGGTGAGGAAAAAGCTGGGCGCCCGTCTGGCCGAGGAAGCGCCGGCGGAAGCGGATTTCGTCATGCCCATTCCCGACTCGGGCAACTATGCCGCCCTGGGATTTGCCCAGAAACTGGGCCTTCCCTTCGAGATGGGAATGATCCGCAACCATTATGTGGGCCGGACCTTCATTCAGCCTTCCCAGAGCGTGCGGGATTTCGGGGTGAAGATCAAGCTGAACCCGGTCAAAGACCTGCTGCGGGGGAAACGAGTGGTGGTCATCGAAGATTCGATCGTCCGCGGGACGACCAGCCGGACCCGGATCCGGGCCCTGCGGGATGCGGGAGTGAAGGAAGTCCACATGCGGGTCAGCTGTCCTCCCCACCGCTTTCCCTGCCATTACGGGATTGATTTTCCCACCCGGGAGGAATTGATCGCTTCTTCCCGCTCCGTGGAGGAGATCCGCAAGTTCATCGGATTGGACAGCCTGGCTTACCTCAGCCTGGATGGAATGGTCGCGGCCATGCCCCAGCCGAGCAAAAGCTTCTGCCTGGCCTGCTATAGCGGGAAATACCCAGTTCCGGTCTCTCCGAAAACGGGTAAATTTATCCTGGAAGCGTAATCAGAACCTCTCTTGTAGAGTCATAAGCAATCCTTCGCGAATAATCTTCCAAACTCCCTAGAAGAGTCCTGCTTCTTCCCTTTTCTTGCCCTTCTTGCGGACGGACCAAATTCCTTAAATCTTTTTCCCGGCGAAAATTTAATAATTTCCTTAAGGTAAACCCCCGGCTCTGCCGGGGGACTGTTAGAGTTTGACCTTTCCGGGATGCTTGGGTTGTGGCCCGGGGGCAAGGAGCTTCTGTGCAAAAAGCATCGGCCGGGCTGGCCCTCTTCCTGGAGACTTCGATCGACTTCCGCAGGATGCGGCGGGCCGATCGGGCGTTACCCAATTCGGAATTCGGAATGTGGAATTCGGAATTCTTTGCTTCTCTTTCCATCCCGCATTCCGCAATCGGCATTCCGCATTTTGGTTGCCCGCCTCGTCCATGAAATGGAAGCCGCCTCATGGTTTTTGCACAGAAGGTCCTTGCCCCTGGGCCTGGCATCCGACCGAAGGCCACCCTTAGGTGGTGCCCATTTCAATCCGCTTTGAGCGCTTCACTTTTTTTCATACCTCCGGCTCTGCCGGAAGTCATGATTTTAATAATATCAAGTGGTTAGCATTGAATCTGGGGGAAATGGTCATTTTTTTTGAAAATAGA
>JAPLIW010000095.1 GCA_026388915.1 Deltaproteobacteria bacterium | reverse complement strand
CCGGGCCACGCCAATCTGGGCATTCGCCGCGATCAGAGCTTGCTCCGCCTGGCGGATATCGGGGCGGTTGGTTAAAAGATCGGATGGCAGACCGGCGGGAACAGCCGGGAGGGCAAGTTCCTCGATCTTCTTTCCTCGAGGGATCGGGCCTGGATTCCGGCCGAGCAGGACGTTCATGGCGTTTTCCTGTTGGGCGATGACTTTTTCAAGGAAAGGAATCGTGGCCAGAGCCTGTTCTTACTGGGACTTGACCTGGTTCAGCTCGAGCTCGGAAATCACCCCCCCTTGGAAGCGCAATTGGAAGAGCTGGTAAGAGTCCTCACGGCTCTTCGCTGTTCCCTTGGCGATTTCGAGCTGGCGGTCGAGGTTACGCAGGTTCACATACGCGCTGGCCACGGAGGTCACCAGGGTAAGAACCACCGCCCTCCGCGACTCCTCCGTACCCAGGAGGTCCGCGCGGGCCGCTTCGGTGGACCGCCGCAGTTTGCCCCACAAGTCAATCTCCCAGTTCACATTCCCCGAGAGCTGGTAGCTTTCCGCGGGATTCAGGCCATCGGGGGGAAAGGCCGTGGGCGCTCTTTCCGTAACCCGAGATTTGCCAGCACTCGCGACTGCACCGACCTGGGGAAAGAGGGATGCCCGGGCAGTCCCGTAGCGGCCGGTGAACTCTTCGACTCTCGCCGCTGCGATTTTGATATCCTTATTCTCCTGTAACCCGATCTGGATCAGTTCATTCAGAACGGGGTCATCGAACCGCTCCCACCAGACGATATTGGCCATTTCCTCTGCCTGTCTATCTTCAAACCGCCAGGAAGAAGGGGAATTCACCGGAGGGCGTTGGTAGTTCGGTCCGACCATGCAGCCGCAGCAAATCATGGCCAGCAGCGCATGAACGATCACCTTACGCATGGTCTTCCCCTCCCTTTTCCGGCGGTTTATCTCTCCGGTCTCCTCGGCTGAGCTTGCCGACGACGTAAAAGGTTACCGGAATAAGGAAAATGGTGATCGCTGACCCCGCGGCGACCCCTCCGATGACGGCCGTCCCCATGATCTGTCGCGCCACCGCACCGGAGCCTGCGGACAGGGCTAGCGGGATTACCCCCAGGATGAAAGCGAACGAGGTCATGACAATCGGCCGGAGCCGAAGCCGGGCCCCCTCCAGGGCCGCGTCGCTGAGGGATTTCCCCTGCTCGTGCCGCGTCTTGGCAAAGGCGACGATCAGGATGGCGTCCTTGGCCGCAAGACCGATCAGCACGATTAAGCCGATTTGGGCGAAGATATTGTTGACCTGACCGCGCATCCAGAGTGCGGCAAAAGCGCCAAAAACGGAAACCGGGGTTCCCAGGAGAACACAGAACGGGAGGGACCAGCTTTCATACTGTGCCGCCATAATGAGAAAGACGCAGAGCACCGAGAGCGCAAAGATGGCGGAGGCGGGGATCCCCTCCTGGGCTTTCTTTTCCTGGAAACTCATGCCCAGGTAATCAAAGCCCATTTCGCGGGGCATCGTTTGCCGAAAAACTTCCTCCAGCGCTTTCACCGCCTGAGCCGAGCTGTAGCCGGGGCTGGCCATGGCGTTGATCTGTGCGGAGCGGTACAGATTGTAGCGCATCGTGAACTCGGGGCCGGAACGGGACTCAACCGAGGTTACCGCCGAAAGGGGCACCGCGTCGCCTCTGTCATTGTAAACATAGAACTGGGAAATATTCTCGGCCCGGCTGCGGTATTCGCCCTCAGCCTGCACGTAGACCTGCCACTGACGCCCGAAGCGATTGAAGTAGTTGACGAAATATCCACCCATAAAAGCCTGCAGGGTCTGGTAGACCTGCCCGAGGTCGATCCCCTGCTTCAGCACCTTGTCCCGGTCCACGTTCACGAAGACCTGGGGAACCGCAGGCAGAAAGCTCGTTGCCACGAAGGCCAGTTCAGGTCTCTGGCGCGAGGCTTCCAGGAACTTGTTGACATTCTCGGCCAGAAAGGCAATGTCCCGGCCAGCCCGGTCTTCCAGAACAAAGGTTACCCCTCCGGCTGTGCCGACCCCGGGGATGGCCGGGGGGGAAAAAGCGAAACCCACGGATTGAGGCAGTTTGGCCAGCTCGCGGTTCAGGCGGGACATAATGGCCTGGGCATGTTCTTCGGGTCTTTCCCGTTCTTTCCACTCCTTCAGGGTCACAATGAAAAAGCCGCCGGAAGTCATCAAAATATTATTCAACAGATTGAAGCCCGCAATCGACATGTAGGATTCAACCCCCGGAGTGTTCTGGAGGATTTCCTCGACCTTCCTGCAGGCCATATCCGTTCGCTGCAGCGAAGCGGCGTCCGGCAAATTCAGGGCCACAAAAAAGTAACCCTGGTCCTCTTCGGGCAGGAACCCGGTCGGGATTCCCCTGGCCAGCAGACCGACCAGAGCCGCGACCCCGGCAAGGAAAAGGAGCGCCAGAGCACTCTTGCGGATCAATTTTCCGCACAAGCCGACATAGCCGCTCGCCCCCGCTCCGAAGGCCCGGTTGAACAGGCTGAAAAAATGCCCCAGTGGGCCCCGCCCTTCTTTCCGGGGTCTTAGGATCAGAGCGCATAGCGCGGGGCTCAGGGTCAAGGCATTAAAGGCCGAGATGAGAACGGAGATGGCAATCGTCACGGCAAACTGCTGGTAAAGCCGCCCCGTGATTCCGGGAATGAACACCGTGGGGATAAAAACCGCCGCAAAGATCAGGGCAATGGCCATCACCGGCCCCGAAACTTCATCCATGGTCCTGAGGGTCGCCTCCTTTGGGGATAGCCCTTCGTCCATGTGACGTTCCACTGCTTCCACCACCACGATGGCGTCATCGACGACCAGACCGATGGCCAACACTAAGCCGAACAAAGAAAGGGTGTTGATCGAAAAGCCGAGGATCGGGAATACGGCCATGGTGCCGATCAGCGAGACCGGCACCGCCAGAGTGGGGATGAGGGTTGCCCGCCATCCCTGGAGAAAGAGGAAGATCACGAGGATGACGAGAAGGAGCGCCACCAGTAGCGTCTTGGTAATCTCGCGGATCCCTTCGGTGACGGCCCGCGTTGTGTCCAGGGTAACCGCGTATTCAAGATCGGCCGGAAAACTTTCTCTCACTCCAGCCATGAGCTTCCGGACGCCCTGGGCCGTGGCAATGGCGTTCGATCCCGGCAGCGGGTACACCGCAATGTTGGCGGCCGGCCGGCCATTCAGGCGACTTCGGACGTTATAGTCCTGGGTGCCCAGCTCGATGCGGGCGACGTCGTTGAGGCGAACGATCGACCCATCCGGGTTGGCCCGGACCACGATGCGGCTGAACTCCTCCTCGGAGATGAGGCGGCCCTGGGCGCGGACGGCGTAAGTAAACTCCTGCCCCGGAGGGGCGGGCTCGCCGCCGATCTGTCCCGAGGGGTTGACCGTATTCTGCTTCTGGACGGCGTTGATGATGTCGGGGACAGATATGCCGAGTTTGGCCAAAGTGTCCGGTCTGACCCAAATTCGCATGGCATACTGGCCAGCGCCGAAGATCGTGATACTGGCAACCCCGGGCACACGCAGGACCTGGTCGTAGAGGTTGATGTAAGCGTAATTGGCGAGAAAAGCGGCGTCATGGGTCCCGTTCGGCGAGTAGAGGGCGATATTCATCAACTGCGTGGCCAGCGATTTTTGCACGGTAACCCCGAAATTGCGGACGTCCAAAGGCAACTGGGATTGAGCTTGGTTTTGTCGCATTTGGGTCAGGATGAGGTCTGTGTTCGGGTCGGTTTTGACATCGAAATTGACGTACATCCGCAGCGTACCGTTATTGGCGTTCAAGGAGTACATGTAGTTCATGTTGTCCACCCCGCTCATCTGCTGTTCGATCGGTTGGGCAACGGACCTTTCGACGGTCTCGGCGTCGGCCCCCACGTAAGTGGTTCGGACCCAAATCTCCGGGGGAATGATGTTCGGAAACTGGGCGACGGGCAGCCCCGCCATCGACACGAGGCCTACGATGATCATGAGCAGGGAGATGACTATGGCCACGATGGGCCGACGGATGAAAAATTTGGACATGGCGTTACACCTCTAGCGGGCCACGGTCTTTTGCGGTTCCGGGGGATTGGAAGCAGAAGGTACCGGGGAGGATGTCTGAGGCTTCTTTTGCGACCCGCCCCCTGATTCTATTTGAAAG
>JAPLIW010000780.1 GCA_026388915.1 Deltaproteobacteria bacterium | reverse complement strand
AGCTGCTTCAAGTCACCCCGGTCCCGCACCTACAACCAATACCCTTTTTGGCGTCTGGACCTTGGGCGGCCCATAATATTCGCGGTATTCCATCCCGTGGTTGTAATTGACCGCACAGCGGACTCGTACCTGATCAAAGAGACGCTGTGAACAACCGATGTCACAAGCGATACATCTTCGGACGTCGTCGTAGCGGCCCTCCATCATCTTTCTGGGAGTGAGCGGATCCGCCATTTGCTGCCGGCCCATGCCGACCATATCAATCTGACCATCTTCCACAAGCTTCATCGCCAGCCTGGGATCGTTCACCCGGCCCCGTCCAATCAAAGGAACCGTGGAAATTTTTTTAAAAGGAGCAAAATCATTTCGAATTGTTGCTCCAGGAGTGAAATAGAGCGTCTCGATATTGTAATCACACGTTTCGAAAGTGCTATTGGCAAGGTCAAAACAATCCACCCCAGCCTCGATCAACGGGCGGATGAATGTTTTGGACAGCTCCAGGTCAATCCCTGGCAAGCCTAATACCCATAATTTCTCGTCACAGGTAAAGCGGAAGATAATCGGGTAATCCGCTCCGCAGACCTTCTTGCAGCGGCGCACCAATTCAGTGGGGAAGGCGAGAAGTTCGCCGAATTCATCCTTCCGTTTGTTGGTAAAGGGGCTCATGAACTGGCTGATCAGGAACCCGTGGGTCCCGTGGAGCTCAACAGCGTCAAAGCGCGCCTCCTTGGCCAGGGCTACCGCTTCCACGTACTGATCCAGCATTTGTAATACTTCCTTTCGGGTCATCGCCCGCGATTCGCCCGCCGGTCCCGGCGCAAAGGGATTAGAATGGGCGGATGGGGCAACCAAAGGAAGTTTTGTGACGCGCGGGTTCGCCTGACGCCCGCTGTGCTGAATCTGGATGGCGCATTTGACTCCTTTCTCATGGATGGCCTCCACGACATCATTGAGGTAGGGAAGCATTCTATCTGTGTAAATCCCCTGCATTCCGAAGAAGGCCCCTCCGTCCGGCCGCATGAACGTAGCCTCCACGATGAAGAGGCCCCAGCCTCCCTCTGCTCTTTTACGATAGCACTCGATCATCTGAGGGGAGGAATAACCTTCTTTGTCTGCATAATTCTGGACGAGGGGCAAAGCGACAAGGCGATTTTTCAACTCCAGCGTTCCAATTTTGATCGGTTCAAAGATTTTGGCCATTTTCATCCTCCTTTCAGATTTTTAGAACCGTGTTTTTATAATATCCAACGTCTTCCTCCACCGAAAAACCTCCGACACTCCATGTTTCATCGAAAAGCATTCCCCTCTTCAAATCATTCGCGTCACTCAAGAATGTTGACCACCCCCTTTTTGATCTTACGATTTAATATTGATTCTCCTGCTCCCTCAGAAATCAGATTGTTACCGGCCTTGGAGATCATCTGCCAATTGACATTTTCCTTCTCTTTAAATTTTTCCCGATAGATCCCCCCCTCTCTTTTCTTACAGTCTTAATCTTCAATCGCAACCACTCGCGCAGGGGCACCGTCACAATCCTTTAACAGGATGGGAAGGGCGATAACCTTAAACCGCGGCTTGGAGATTTTGGATAAGTTATTAACAAATTCCAGATTTAAAACGCCATTCCTAAGGAGTTTTTGGTGAACCACAAAATCCTCAGCCCTGGCATGTCCCTTTCTGCTCAAGTCCCGAACGATGTAATCCTCAACAAAATCATACCCAGCTATCCGGGCTTTTAGCCTTACCAACCATTCCGCCGCCTCTTCTGTTAAATAGGGAGAATCGGTAAATTCCTCTTTGCCCCACATTTTTTCCAGCCAACCTGTCCGGATGAGAATGATATCTCCGTCTTTAGCGTGCTTCCCTGCTTTTTGCATTTCTTGCGCTGATATCGGTTCGCTTTTCCCCTTGGGAATATCCAATATGGCTGCTTCTCCGATAAAATAATCAACCGGGAAAGAGTCGATGCTCCTACCATTGGCAACAAAATGGAGAGGGGCGTCCAAATGCGTAAAAGCATGGGCCGATATGGTATAGCTCGTGGCCTGAATCCCATCTTTTTCAGATGTCAGATCCTTTTTGAAATCAATTTTAAACCTGAACTTCCCATCGAAAGGCACTGTCAAATCGATATATTTGGGCATCTCGAAGTCCTCCTTTCTAAAGCCAAAATGACAGTTTTCACCCTGCTATGGGAGGGAAACAATTGTTAAAGAAATACTCTTAATCTCAAGGCCAGTCAAGGAGAATATTGCCCATGGAAATAGCCTCGGTTTTCACGTCCAAGGTAATGAAGTTCCCAGTCAGTCCTCTCAAACACAGATGCTGGTGTCGGTTGCGCAAATGGAACCTGGGGTCCCGGCTGCTCTGTTTATTGGGTGTGCCGAGTAATCCCTTTTTCAAATTACCTTGTTCTTCTGGAGATCCTCAATCTCCTTAATAGAAATTCCCAACATGCCGTTGAAAACCTCCATCGAATGCTGGCCGACATCGGGGCAAGCTTTTTCGATTTTGCAGGGGGTGCGTGAAAATATCATGGGTGTTCC
>JAPLIW010000620.1 GCA_026388915.1 Deltaproteobacteria bacterium | reverse complement strand
AAAAAATCGAATTAGTTCTTTTTCACGTCATTCCGGCGAAAGCCGGAATCCAGTGTTTTCAAGGATTTACGAACTTACTGGACCCCGGTTTTCACCGGGGTGACGGCTGAAAATCAATTTTTTCACACCTTCGGGGAGGGTCGGGGTGGGGGTGATGGGGGAGAGGGGGTTCTTCGGATGGATACCAAGTTCTTTTTTTATAAACGTTTAAACCCATAGATACGGGGCGATTCATGAATCGCCCCTGCAAAAAAGGGAGAGAATTCATGGTGACCTTGAAAGATTACGGGGATTACGAGACAACCTGGTGTCCGGGGTGCGGCAATTTTTCCATTTTGCAGGCCGTGAAAGAAGCCCTGGTCGCCTGCCGGCTGCGGCCCCGGGATGTCGCCTTCGTCTCCGGGATCGGGCAGGCGGCGAAGGCTCCCCACTACCTGAACGTGAACCTCTTCGACGGCCTCCACGGCCGCTCCCTGCCCGTCGCCACCGGCGTTAAATTGGCCAGCCCCAAGATGACGGTGCTGGTGGAGAGCGGAGACGGCTGTAACTACGGGGAGGGGGGAAACCACTTCCTGGCGGCCCTGCGGCGGAACCTCGACGTCACTCTCCTGGTCCATGACAATCAGGTGTATGGGTTGACCAAAGGCCAGGCCAGTCCCACTTCGGAACCCGGTTTCGTGACCAAGGCCCAGCCGGGAGGGGTCGCTTCGTCTCCTTTCAATCCGGTCGCCGTGGCCGTGGCCATGCGGGCGGGGTTCGTGGCCCGGGCTTTTTCGGGAATGGTGGACCATCTGGCGGTGATCATCCAGGAAGCGATCGCCCACCGCGGGTTCTCCCTGGTGGATATTCTTCAGCCCTGCGTATCCTTTAATAAACTGAACACCTTCAGCTGGTACAAGTCCCGCTGCCGGGAACTGCCGCCCGATTACGATTCCGCGAACTGGGAGGCCGCCATGAAGACGGCTGAAGAGTGGGGAGACACCATCCCGGTGGGGATCCTCTACCGGAATGTCCGGCCGACCTTCGAATCTCACTTCCCGGCCCTCAAAGAGGGGCCGCTGGTGGGAAAAGGGGTGGACCGGGGGTTGCTGGCGAAAATATTGGAGAGTTATCAATGACCCCAAAAAACCGCAGCCAGTGTCACCCGTGACGCCAGAAATCCCCCCTTTGCCCCCCTTTAATAAAGGGGGGTTGGGGGGGATTTCGGAGGCTGATTTTCCAATCGGATTTGCATAACTTTTTTAAATGAATATAACCATGTTTATCTGTGTTCATCTGCGTCCGATAGGATTCTACATTGGAAAAGGAGAAGAAAATGAAATCTTTGGAGATCGCCAAGAATATCTATTGGCTCGGAGCCGTCGACTGGAACATCCGTGACTTCCACGGCTATTCCATCTACCAGGGAACCACCTACAATGCCTTTTTGATCCGGGACGAAAAAGTCGTCCTCATCGACACGGTGAAGAAGGAATTCTTCTCCGAGTGGATGGACCAGATCCGGGAGGTCATCGACCCGAAGAAGATTGACTGGGTGATCAGTAACCACTCGGAGTTGGATCATTCCGGCAGTCTGGAACGGCTGATGCACGTGATCGGGGACGACAAGCCGATCTACTGCTCGAAAATGGGGGCGCAGAACCTGGCGCGCCACTTTCCCGGGGGCCTAAACCTCAAGCCGGTGAACGAAGGGGAAGAAATGAAACTGGGGCAGCGGACCCTCACTTTTCTGGAAACCCGCATGCTTCACTGGCCGGACAGCATGTTCACCTACCTCAAAGAAGACCAGATCCTCTTCTCCAACGACGCCTTCGGGGAGCACTATGCCGGGATGGAGAGATTTGACGACCAGATCGGGGAAGCGATCATGCCCCACGCCAAGAAGTATTTTGCCAACATTCTTCTCCCCTACGCTCCGCTGGTTCTCAAGCTGGTGGAGAAGGTCACCCGGATGGGATTAAAGATCAGGATGATCTGCCCGGACCACGGAATCATGTGGCGGAAGGACCCGGGGAAGATCATCCAGGCTTACGTCGAATGGGCGCAGCAGAAGCCAAAGAAGAAGGCCTTGGTGATCTACGACACCATGTGGCACAGCACCCAGGCCATGGCCGAGGCCATGGTTGAAGCCCTCGCGCAGGAAGGAGTGGACGCCCGCACGATGCACCTGAGGGCCACCCACCGGAGCGACGTGATGGCCGAAGTCCTGGATGCCGGTGCGATTCTCCTGGGGTCTCCCACCCTGAACAACGGTCTCTTTCCCACCGTGGCCGACTTCCTGTGCTACCTGAAAGGCCTCAAGCCGCAGAACAAGATCGCCGCCGCTTTCGGCTCCTACGGCTGGAGCGGGGAGGCGGTGAAGTTGATCAATCAGGAATTGGAGGAGATGAAGTTCCAGATCGTCGACCCGGGGTTGAAAATCCAGTATGTCCCCGACAAGAAGGGGCTGGAGGCCTGCCAGGCGCTGGGCAAAAAGGTTGCCCAGGCCTTCGCTCTATAAATTCGCCCTCGCCCTTTCCGGGAACGAAACTTCCCCCCAGCGGGCTATGTCATGAACTCCGGCAAAGCCGGAGGGTTGAAAAAGCTTGGACCGCTCCAAGCGGATTCATCCCGGGTGCCAGGCCCGGGCGCAAGGGCCTTGTACTCAAAAACCATGAGGCATTTTTTATTTCATGGACCAGGCGGGCAATTTAAATGCGGAATGCAGAGTGCGGAATGCGGAATGGCAAAAAAGAAAGCAAAGGATTCCGAATTCCACATTCCGAATTCCGAATTTGGTAGCGCCCGAACGGCCCGCCTCATCCTCCGGAAGCTGGTCGAAGCCTCCAGGAAGAGGGCCGACCCGGCCGATGCTTTTTGAGCACAAGGCCCTTGCGCCCGGGCCACGACCCAAGCATCCCGGAAATGTCAAAATTGATGAACTCGTAAGAAGTCGAAATTCATTAGAATTCGTCATTCCGGCGAAAGCCGGAATCCAGTTGTTCCAAGGGGTTATCAAGTCTCTGGACTCCGGTTTTCACCGGAGTGACGACTTTTTGGAAGTTCATCATATTATTTTCCCAAGAACAGGGCTTTATACCCTTCCTGGTAGAGGTAAAACCACTTGGTCCCGGGGGACTCCTCCGGGACCCCCCACAGGATCATCAGGTAATTCATGGCCAATAGCACCCCTATGCCGATCAACGGGCCGGGGGTGAATATTTTCTCCCCCCGGACTCCTCTCTTTTTGAGCCGCCATCGGCAGATCATCTCGCACAGGCTCATGTAGCCCACCTGATAGACCAACAAACCGAAGGGCATGGGACTGAAGGCGTAGTAAACCGACTCCCCCCCCGTGAAGGTTTCGCTCACCCGGAATATTTCCGCGAAGACCCAGATTAGCAGAACAGCGTAGGAGCCGATCATCCTTTCCTTCAGGGAAGCGCCCCGGAAAAACAGGATTGGATAGAGGAAGAAGCTGCCGAAGGCGATCAGGATCCCCAGCAGAAGATAGGACGAAAAAGCGGCCGCGCGATACGGGACGCCGGTGCCGAACCATTCAAGATGGCCGGTCAGAAAATCCAGTCCCGCCTGTGGCGGGAGGGATCATAGCTTTCTAATCACCTTCCCGCTTGTCTTCCGCAAGGAGAGGCCTGTGAGGAAATGGCGCCAGTGGCAAGATTGAGCTAAAACATCTCCCCTTACGAATCTCCCCGGGACAGGCCCGACCCAAGGAAAGAATAGCCGCCTTA
>JAPLIW010000578.1 GCA_026388915.1 Deltaproteobacteria bacterium | reverse complement strand
GTAATCGAAGACGGTCCTGGAGTTGTAGGTGCTCTCCTTCCCATTCCATTTCCACCCCGCCACTTCGACGGGCAGGGTGATCTTTGGAGCCACTTGTCCCTCCCCTTCTGCACCCGACCCCTGTGCCGTTCCAAAGAAAATCGATAGAAAGACAAAAGCAATAAAAAATTTCATTTCTTTTTTATGGGACCCGGATAAACGCAGGATTCAGAGTGCCGAAACTGTCCAAAGTTTATAATACCGAAATTAGAAAATCCGTGAGAATCCGTGTTCATCCGTGTCCAAAAAAGTTCGGAGTTTGTAGGGGCGACCCGCCGGGTTGCCCGTACGGATTTCGGAGTCAAAGGCGTTAAAGCCTTGTTTTCAACTTTAGGCACTCTAGGCATTTGTAACTTTAGGCACTTTCTTATCTAAGTTTATCTGTGTTCATCTGTGTCCAATAACTGTCTTTTCGCTATTAAAGATCCTGAAAATCGGCCTTCATCTGCGTCCCGCAATATCAAGGATGTTTGCAGATGACGTTCAGTAGGGCCTGGCGTTTCTCCTGTCGGACGGCCTTTATGGCCCGTTTCAAGGCGGGGATGATCTTGTCCGGGTCTTCCACCCTCTCCCCGTATCCTCCGAACGCTTCCGCGATCTTCTCGTAAGCCGGAGAGGGTTCAAGGTCGCAAAGAGAGAAGTGTCCCTGCCGCACGGCCCATCCCTGCGGGTAGAGATCCGTGACCGATCCCTTCACCGCGTTCCAGCACTGGTTGTTGAAAACGACGGCCACCACCGGCAGCTTCTGAGCCATGAAATGGCAGGCGGTGGCGCCGGTGAAATGGTACGCCCCGTCCCCCATGCAGATGACGGGAACGGAGTCCGGCCTGGCCAGCTTAACCCCCAGGGCCGCGCCAAAACACCAGCCCAGCCCGCTGGACATGGGCGAGCCGAAAAAGGAACCGGGTTCATTGATGGAGACCTGATGAACCCGCAGGTCGTATTCGTTGATCAAAACCGTACGGGAATCCCTTACCCGTCCCACGCAGTAGGAAACCCACTCCATGTCAATCGGATACGCTTTGCGCACTTTTTCCGCCGCGGCCTTCCAGGCCGCCCGCTGAGCCGCGTGTTCCCGGCCCAGTTTTTGGAAGCGGCCCTGAATGATCTTTCGCTTCGCCGACCGATGGGGGGCCAGAGCTTCCCGGAGGGCTTTCAGGCCCGCTTCCGGATCGCAGACCAGCGGAACGTCCGCCGGGAAAGTCCGCATGGGATAGCGGGAAAAGAGCGGATCGATCCCCATCTGGATGACCCGGGCCCCCGGTTTGGGTTTGGAGCGGATGGGGAACCAGGGGACGTCCGATTCGATCACCAGGATCACATCGGCCTCCGGCAGGAAGCGCATGGGGTCAAACCCCAGGTGCAGGGGGTGATCGGTGGGGAAATTCAGGTACAGGTTGCTCATGGGGATGGTCACGGGCAGGGCAAAAGCTTCGCAGAGCTTCACCAACTCCCCCACGGCCGCAGGGTTTTTCCCCGCCATGGAGGTAATCACCAGGGGGTTCTTGGCGTCTTTCAGCAGCCATGCTGCCTGGCGGACGGCTTCGGCGTCGGGTCCCGGCTTCGGGTACAGCCTGGGGCCGGCGGGCGTGTAGGTAAACTCTCGATGTTCTTCGGCGAGGACCTCCCGGGGAAGGCTCAGGTACACCGGGCCCTTGGGCTCGGACAGGGCGATGCTTAACGCCCGGTCCACAACTTTTTCCACCTGGGCAAAGCAGCGCAATTCGTAGTCCCACTTCACATACTCCCGCAGCATGGAAGCCTGGTCGAAAGACTCCTGGGCCCAGTGAATGTGCAGGTTGCGTCCTCCCTTGACCTCTCCCTCGGTAATCGGGGTTCTCCCCGCGGTGAAGATCAAAGGGATATTGGCGCGCGAGGCGTTCATCACTCCGGTCACCCCGTTGGCCGTTCCCACGTTCACGTGGACCATGACCACCTGGGGTTCGCCGGTGATCATGGCGTACCCGTGGGCCATGCTCACCGCCGTAAATTCATGGGGAACCAGGACCGGCTTGGGATATTCTTTGCCCTCCGCCGCGAACCGGGCAAACCCGTCGATGAGCGGGGCAAAGTCCGTGCCCGCATTGCCGAAGAAATACTTCACTCCCCTGTCCCTGAGGATTTCCAGGTAAGCCTGGCCGGTGTTGTCGACGGAAACGGTTATCGGTTTAGTTACGCCCCTTCCGGAAATTTTCCCAACGGACATTCAACCCTCCCCTTCAAAAAGCAGAGAGCAAAGAGCTAATGTCAAGGGCGCGGCTACGACCTTACACCCTACCCCCTGCATTCTGCACCCAGCACCCTGCCCCCTGCACCCTTCATTTTTAGTCTTTGAGCATTTCCCTGGAGATCACCATCCGCTGCACTTCGGAGGTTCCCTCGAAAATCCGAAACAACCTCATGTCGCGGTAGATGCGCTCGATGGGGGACTCTTTCATGTATCCCATGCCTCCGTGGATCTGCAGGGCCGAGTCCACTACCCGGTTCACCATTTCCGTGCAGTACACTTTGACCATGGCCGCCTGCTGGGTCACTCTTTGCTTCTGGTCCCGGCACCAGGCGGTATGGTAGACAATCTGCCTTGCGGTGTAGATGGCAATGGCCATATCGGCCAGCATCCACTGGATGGCCTGGTTGACACAGATGGGTTTCCCGAATTGCACTCTTTGTTTGGAATGGGCGATGCTTAAATCCAGGCAGTACTGCGCGGTTCCCACGCACGTGGCTCCGATGGTAATTCTGCCTTTCTCCAGGACTTTCATGGCCGTGGAGAAACCCCGGCCCTCCTGCAGTCCGATGATGTTCTTCGCCGGCACCTGGCAGTCCTCGAAGACGATCTCGGAGGTGTTGTTTCCGTGGATTCCCATCTTCTTGTCGATCTTGCCCACCGAGTATCCCGGGAAGGTCTTCTCCACGATGAAGGCCGTCACCCCCCGCGGGCCCTTGGTCTTGTCCGTCACCGCCATGACCGTGGCTACGTCGGCGATGTCCCCGTTGGTGATGAAATGCTTCAGTCCATTGAGGAGGTATACATCCCCCTTTTTCTCGGCTTTGGTCTGGATATTGGCCGCATCGGACCCGGCGTTCGGCTCGGTGAGGGCAAAGGCCGCCGTCCACTCCCCGCTGGCGATCCGGGGGAGGTATTTCTCTTTCTGTTCCGGTGTCCCATCGATCAGAATCCCCTGGGACCCGATTCCGTTGTTGGTCCCGAACCGGGAACGGAAGCAGGCGTTGGTCTTCCCGAATTCTTCATTCATGATGCATTCGCCGAGGGTACCCAGCCCCATCCCTCCGTATTCTTCCGGGATCGATAGGCCGAAAAACCCCATCTCCCGCATCTTCTGCACCACGCTCTCCGGAACCTTTTCTTCTTCTTCCACCTTTTGCGAGATGGTTTCCAGCTCATTCTTCACAAACCGGCGAGCGGTATCCCGCATCAATCTTAAGCTTTCCGGCAGTTCGTAATCCATAATGTTCCTCCTTGTGAGTGTGATAGCTCTAGTTGATAAAGGCGGGAGAATCATAGCATAAAACAGGGGAAGGGTAAAAGAAAAAGGGTGCAGGGGGCAGGGTGCTGGGTGCAGCGTGCAGGGGGGGATTGGGTGCAGTGCTGAGTGTTGGATGTTCAGTGTTCAAGGAAAAGAAAAGAGGGAATAGGGGGAGGATTCAAGATGGAACAGCGAGTAACGAGTAACCAGTAACGAGCAACCTTATTTGCAAGTCAGTGCCAAAATAATGGCGCTTTCTGTGCTTTATCCTCTGTCCGGGAGAATTGGGTTAGACCGAAGCCATCCTGCGGATGAGGGCTATATCCAGTTGGCCGGAGGCCCCCATCTTTTATTGCCAGGAGGAATCTCCGGCCGAGATTTCTCATACGGGGCGTAAGTTTTTGCCCCCAGTCCCTTTGTTCCCCCGGGGATTGGTTGGAAGAGCCTCAAGGAAACACCTTTGGATTAAGCGTTCAGCCCAGCCTTCGCCCGCCCGAGGGTCAGTCCTTCATCGTGCTCGAACCCCAGGACCTCAGCCACCACCGCCGCCCAAAGCGTTAAAACCGGCACGCGATCACCATCACCCAGCCTTTTTTCTCGTCTTTCTCGGCCATGGATTTGTTTTCCCTGCTAACCGGAAGTCTTATGCACAAGCCCGCTACCTTTTTCCCGGTCTTTTCGCAATTTCAGGAAAGCCAACTTTGCCCTAACGTGCCGGGTGGAATAACTAAAAGAAAGCGTATCAGTTCGATTCCGGTCCCGCACGGCGCAGGTGTTTGATCTTGCCGCGGCGATGTTTGCTCTCCAGCCGTCGTTCCTTGGACGCCAGCGTGGGCTTTGTCCGTTTGCGGATTTTGGGCTTTTGCGCTGCCTGGCGGATCAGATCCACCAATCGGGCAACAGAGTCCTGGCGGTTTTGTTCCTGGGTGCGGAACCGCCGGGCATCGATGATAAGATAACCTTCCTTGGTCATACGCTTTCCGGCTAAACGGGTAAGGCGTTCGCGAACATCTTCGGGAAGGGAAGGGGAATGGGCCACATCGAAGCGGAGCTGCACGGCCGTGGCGACCTTATTGACATTCTGCCCCCCCGGGCCGGAGGCGCGGATGAATTGCTGATGAATTTCTTCCTCATCGATCGTGATCGTGCCGGTAACTCGAATCATGTCTTCAGTGTACGCCGGGTTGGGTTCTCTGGCAAGCGCCGGTTCTCCCCCGGGCAAGGGCGCATTTCTTAGGTGCATTTGATCTTCATTCTGCATCTGTAACTGCGGAGGGACTAATCAGTGCGTCATCAAGGCGCATGTCAGGGGCTGGGTCGCGATCTTTTCACTTTCCCCTTCGTTTTTACCTAATTCCTTGACAACTGTGGATAGAAATGCAATAAAGTCAACACCGTTCCTGGTTACCAAAAGGAGGATCATGAAGGATGAGGCAATACAAAATTAGGGCTCTTCCCCTATCGTCTATGGAACTTGACAAGGCTGTCCTCATGTATCGATTCCATTATGGGCAGAAGATTCAGGTTCCGAATGTTACGTGGTATATCGAGGGAGCAGATAAGAAGATCCTTGTGGACACCGCTGC
>JAPLIW010000397.1 GCA_026388915.1 Deltaproteobacteria bacterium | reverse complement strand
GGAACTCCCGCAGTGATCCATTCCCATCACGTTGGTGGAGGTTCCCTGAATCGTGGTATGGGCCTTGGTGTAGAGCGCGGCCGGGGCGGTGATGTCGGGAACCTGGGCGGCTTCGATCCTCAGCGGCTTGGAGGCCCCGTTGGAGTCGTAGCCCTCCGAGGTGATGATGAAAATATTCCGTCCCACGGTCGTGTTCTCTTCGGGAATCCCGTCGTCGTTGCTGTCCCCCCACTTAAGGATGTTTCCGGAGCCATCCAATTTGTGGGTTACCGCCGTAACATAACTAATAGCCGGATTCAGCTGATCATATCGGACATGGTTGCCGTTTCCGCTCTGGAATCCCTTCTCGGCGCTCTTCTCTTCCGTCCCGACGAAGGCCATCCAGCTCGGGTTGCTGAACTGGTTGTCGTAGATCGGGAAGCCGCTGGACCCGGTCTGCAGCCGGGAACGGGCGTCTTCCAGCCCGGCCTCCGACACGTAGAAGACTCTTTTCGACGTGCGGTCGTTGGCCGCGATCTTGAGCTCCGTGGCGGTGCTCATCATGGCGGCCATGCTCAAAATGGTCAGCACCAGGATCAGCAGCAGGCCGGTGATGAGGACGGCGCCTTTCTCATCCGGGACCTTAAAAATCTGCTTCATGGATAACCGAGCCTTCATGTAAACCCTCCTTCATCTAGGAAGCCAAATTTCGTGGAGTAATATCCGAAGATAGCGTAATGCTCCGGTAAGCTCCGGTCCTCTGGTCCGGGTGGGTCGTCCGGGCGGTGATGGAGATGGTGATCTTTCGGATGTCCGCCAGGTTTGCCGGGGCGGAGGTGACCGTTCCGTCCTTCAGGGTGTACTGCAGAGAAAGATTGGTGATGTTGTCCGCCACGGGCAGGCCGACCCCGTTCCGGCAGATCTGCAGGGAGCCCGCGTTATAGGTATAGCTGATGTCTTCGTTCTCATCCGCCGTATCCCCGTCCTGATTCAGATCCGCCAGGATGCGGATGGAGTTGGAAGTGGCGGTGGCCACCCCGTTGAAGGTGCTGGTGGAGTTTTTGTATCCGGCCAGGCGGATCTCCCGGGTCATCAGGTCCAGGGCCGCCCGGATGTTCTGATTCATCTCCGCCATCTGTTCCTGGGCGCTGAAAGCCGTCTGCTGGGAGAAGAAGACGCTGTAAAAACCGGCCATGAGGATGGCGGAGATCAGAATGCCGGCCAGCAGTTCGATCATGGTAAACCCGTTTTTTTTGCGCAACCAGCTTCGATCCATCGATCATTCTCCCCGTAGGGTTGTCATGCTCACGTTGTGGGGGCCCCGGCTGGCCCAGTCAATCGTCACCGTAATCGTCCGGGTGTTCGCCGAGGCGGCCACGCTCCACTGGCGGAGATATTCCACGTTTCCCAGCTGGACCGTATCGTTTCCCGAAGCCAGGGAAGAGACGGGAGTATGTTTCAGGCTCTCCATTTTGTCCTGCATCAGGGTGGTGGCCGTGCCGGTCTCTTTGCTCAGGGAGGTGGAATTCATAACCGAATAAACCATGGAGCTGATCGCCAGCAGCCCTACGGTGAGGACAAAGAGAGCGATGAGCAATTCGATCAGGGTGAATCCGGATTCTCGGTTCTTGTTCATTGCAGCTTCACCCGCCCGGTGGAACCCACGGTTATATTTTTGCTGGCCGCAAAATTGGAAACGGTTATGGTCTCGGCGATGGCGTTTCCCCGGGAATTGAAAGTGACGACCGAGTCACTCAGGGCCACGTCCGGGTAATCGGCGCTGAAATTCCTGACCTTGGCCACAAATCCGTCATTGACTCTCACCACCTGGTATGAGTTCGTGCCGCAGATCACCTGGAAATTCCTGTTTTCTTTCACCGCCAGAAGGCGGGCAAACTGGAGGTCCGTGGCCAGCTCCCGGGTCGCGGCCCGGAGTCTATATCCGGTGGAAAATTGAGCAAGCAGGGGAGAGGCAATAGCCAATAAGACTGCCAGGATGGCCATGCACAGGATTAATTCCACCAGCGTCAGCCCTTGGGATCCCCTTTTTGCCATTTCCTTTTCCATTGCGCTCCTCTTGCTCCAATTTCCGATTGGGTAAATGAGCAATTTAGGTGCCATAAGCCCCTGAAGCGATTTTTTCCAGTCAGCGCGAAATTTTTTTTGCCCCCATCGGGGATAGGAACTGGAGCTTCATTTATTTAACCATTTAATATTTTTATTGATTTTTTAAGATCCGGGGACTATTAAATATTTTTGGGCTGGTTAAAAAAGTTGAGGGAAATCAGATTTTTGACATTTATAATTGTACGGCAGGGAATAAAATTGTTCGCTTTCGTAAAAGTGGAGACAAAAGTGGAGGGAAACAAAAGATAATCAATAAAAATCGGAGGATTGATGCTATCTATGGGGAGGGGTACGGCTATCGTAAAAGGAAATTCCGAATGATTCCTTATCGTTTCACATTTGTTCGGTTAGGGCGAAGGGAGGCATTTCAGCTCCGGCTTCAGTGACCCCCAGCGGCGGAAGGATCGTTGAGAAACGAGTCCAGGGAGCCGGGGTAAAAGGGACCCCCTGCGGGTTATTTCTATTGGCCGGGAGGGAAAGAAAAAGGAAGGATTATTCCCTCGGCTCTTTGCGAGGTTTCATTTTATCCACATGGTCGTAGACGTTCTTGAAGATATCGATCCAGCGAGCTCGGAATTTATCGAAAAAAAGCCGTTCCCCTTTGGCCGCCAGAAGTTCTTCCAGCAGGATGTAACAAGAGGTCAGGTTGGAGGAAATAATGATTTTCCGCAACTCATCAATTTCGGGGGTCAGGGGTTTCAGCTTCATA
>JAPLIW010000529.1 GCA_026388915.1 Deltaproteobacteria bacterium | reverse complement strand
GAGCAAAAAAGGTTGAAATCATAGGGGGCCTTTTTTATAATGAACTGGCTTCAAGGAAATTTTGGTCACCGAGCCGTCAACCAAGACGCTATGATAAGAATCGCATATTCCCCGAAGCGTTACTCTCTTGTTCTCCTCCTGATGTTTCTTTTCATGGCCGCCCCGGCAGCGTGGGCGGAGACGACCCACATCGTAAAGAAGGGGGAATCTCTTTCTACCATCGCCCATAAATACCAGGTCTCGATTTCCAAGATCAAAGAAGCCAATGACCTGGAAGATACGCGGCTGCAAATCGGCCAGAGCTTAACCATTTCCAAAACTCCCGCGGCGATTCCGAACTCATCTTCCACCCGCAAGGGAAACCATCAGAATACGGCTTCAGGGCAGGAGATTCCCGATACCCATGTGGTCAAGAGCGGGGATACCCTGGCCGGGATCGCCAAGCGCTACCATCTGAGGGTCAAGGATCTGCAAGAGATCAATGAGCTGAAGGGAACCCGGCTGCGGATCGGTCAGGTTTTGCAGCTGGAGCAGGAGGAAGAGATTTCCGAAGAAAGGTCGCTGCAAACCGGGGAGGGGAGCTACGAATCGGCTCTGGCCGCGAATGACGGCTCTGCCATTCCCGTTTCCCAGGGGGTGGATGTCATCGAAGAACGGGATTTGAACCCCCTGGTTACGGTGGCGGAGAGTTTCCTGGGGGGGAAGTACCGCCGGGGCGGGACCAACGTGAAGACCGGACTCGATTGTTCCGCCTATGTTCAGAAGGTATTCCGGATGGTGGGCATGGACCTTCCCCGGACCGCCCGCGAGCAGTTCGGGGTGGGGTTGGAAGTGGCCCGGGACGCGCTCCGGCTGGGGGATCTGGTGTTCTTCAAACGCAGCCAAACGAAACGTCCGGCGCATGTAGGAATTTACATTGGCAATGAGCAGTTCATTCATTCTTCAACGACCAAGCGCAAAGTCAGGGTTGATAGCCTGAGCACGCGGTATTTTTCCACCAGGTTCATCGGGGGAAGGCGGATTCAGGAAAGCAAAGAACCGCAGGATGCCCCCCAACCCGAGACGGACTATTCTCAGGTCTCTTTTCTCGCCTTCGAACCGGCGTTGAGCATTCCCCCCGTTTCCGGATCTCCTCAACTGGGCATCTCATTCTCCCCGGACCTGTAAGCCCTCCGCCACTTGCCCCCTGGCAATTGTGCGTAAGCCCTATTGAATCTCAGGCGTTGCGCGGCCCGGAAACAAGGGCGTTACGCGCAAAAATCATGAGGCGCGCCTCACTTCTTGGTCCGGGCGGGCAAGCCCTTCTTCCTCCAGAACAGGGGGATTCCGTTGTAGGAGCGCCCGGCCGGGCGCCCGATTAGCCCGCCTCACTTTGCGGAAGCGCGGGGTGATCTCCGGATGGATTTCTTTTCCCGCCGATGCTTTTTCCGCGTAACGCCCTTGCTCCCGGGCCACAAGCCTGCTTTTTCGCAGAAAAGGCAATCGCAAAAGTGAAGCCAGGGAGGCAAGCTCTCCGCCATCGTTGTATTTCCCGGGGTTCCCTGTTATATTGAGCATGATTTGGAGAAGATTCTTCTCCATATTTTTTTAAGCTTGGTACGGGAGAATTTTTTCCGGTGGAGACCTTGGTCATTCACGGAAACGAAGCGTGCGCCCGGGGGGCCATTGCCGCGGGCTGCCGTTTCTTTGCCGGGTACCCCATCACTCCGGCTTCGGAAGTTACGGAAGTCATGTCCCGGCTTCTTCCCCGGCACCGGGGGGTATTCCTCCAGATGGAAGATGAAATCGCCTCCATCTGCACCATCCTGGGGGCGGCCTGGGGAGGGGCGAAAACCTGCACTGCCACCTCCGGCCCGGGGTTCACTCTTATGCAGGAAGGAATCGGCTGGGCGGCGGAGACCGACACCCCGGTGGTGGTCATCGATGTGATGCGGGGGGGCCCGGCAACCGGACAGCCCACTTCCTCCTCCCAGCAGGATGTGATGCAGGCCAG
>JAPLIW010000051.1 GCA_026388915.1 Deltaproteobacteria bacterium | reverse complement strand
GTCCTCCGAACCCCTTTCCGCTGAGGAAGTTGTCGCCCGAACCGAGGCAAACCTCCGGGCATTGACCATCCTCCTGGACGCCCTGGCGGCAATGGAGTTTTTGGTAAAACAGGAAGGAAGGTACTCCTGCCCCCCGGCGATCTCTTCTCTGCTATCGGAGAAAGGCCCCGAATCAATCCTTCCCATGGTTCACCACATGGCCCATGTCTGGCAGAGATGGTCGCAATTGACCGAAAAGGTCAAAGGCCGGGAAGAGCCGGGGAAGCCCATAGGATCCCAAGAGGCAAATCAAATCCCTGCTTTCATAGGGGCCATGCACTCGATTGCGGCCAAGCTGGCCCCCGGGATTGTTGCCGCAGTCAACCCAGGGACGGCAAGGAATTTGCTGGATGTAGGCGGCGCCTCCGGGACCTACACCTTGGCCTTTCTCCGGGCCGTCCCGGGAATGCGAGCGACCCTTTTCGACAAACTCGAAGTCCTCCCGATCGCCCGGAGATGCCTGGGAGAAGAAGGGGTCCTGGATCGGATTACTTTGGTAGGAGGGGATTTTTACCATGACGAATTTCCCCCCGGCTATGACCTAGCCCTTCTTTCCGCCATCATTCACCAGAACAGCCCGGGGGAGAATCTTGATCTATACCGGAAGGTTTTCCGGGCTCTTGTGCCGGGGGGGCGAATCATCATCCGGGATCACATCATGGAACCCGACCGCACCCGGCCGAGGGACGGGGCTATTTTCGCGGTAAACATGCTCGTGGGAACACGGGGCGGCAGCACGTATACCTTAGAGGAGATTCATTCGGATCTTGTCCAGGCCGGGTTCATCCGCATCCAACTCCTTCAGAAAGGGGGGAGAATGGATGGGTTGGTGGAGGGATTCAAGCCCTCGTAAGTTTCGGGTTTCAGGTTTCGAGTTTCGGGTTTTGGGTCGGAGTTCTAAAAACCCGTAGCTTCGGGAAACGAGTGATGCTCGCACGGGGTTCGCTGTGGGGGCACGCCGCAGCGTGCCCGAACGAAGGATCATGGAAAACGCCAAAAGGAGGGGAAAAGGATGGCCGAGAAGAAGAACATCAAGGTCAAGACCTTCGCCACCGAGCTGAGGGAATTCAAAGCCATGCGGGAACTGGCCGATCTGGATGAGCAGATCAACAAGTTCATCAAAGAGAAAAGGATCAAAAAGGTCGTATCGGTCAGCGACACCACGACTACCGACATCACCGGCGCTTCGATCGGATTGATCCGGGTCTTGGCTTACGAGACCTGACGCCCCGCCTTTACCACCAGTAAGGAGACCGGTGCCTCCAGTAGGGGGACCCGTAAGGATACGGATACCCGTAGGGGCCCCAGAAGGGAGGGTAGTCCCAGTAGGGGTAGGGATACCGACGGGGATCAATTTTCTCCCATAGATGGATTTCCTTGGCCAGAATAACGGGGTAGGGGTACTGGATCCCCCCCAGGGGAAGGGCTTCTTTTCCCGCGATCTCGCCCGCGACGGTTATCTCCCGCCCCTCCTTGTAAATAACCGGGTCCAGAAAGCCGGCATGGCGTACGATAAACCGTCCGGCGGAAGAGTCCAGGTTCCTGGGCCTTTTTTCCATATCCAGCTCACACTGCCGGACCTCCAGAATCGTTTCATCCTGGCGGTTCGTAGTTTTTACAATCACTCCCCCCCACAAAACGGTCTTGCCCAGAAAATCCTGCGGGTTTTTCTGGACCGTCTGATAGGTAAGGGTCTCGTCCACCTGCCGCATCACTTCTTTGGAGAGGGGGGCGCACGCCAGGATGAAAGCGACCGCCAAAAGGAAAAGCAGAATCCTTATCTTTTTCATCGGATGACCGTTCCTACCCCGAAACCGAAATGGAACATGGGACCGCCGTCGCTTTCCGGCCTCCACAGGTGATGATCCCGGGGAGTCAGGACGGGATAAGCGTAATCCATATCTTTCAGGGATTGGACTTTCTTCCCCGTTACTTCTCCCAAGACCGTAATCTTCTTTCCCGCGGTGTAGATCGCCGGGTCCGCAAAACCCTCGAACCGGATCAGGAATCTCCCGAAAGACTCATCCGTATCCTTGGGCTTGTGCTGCCAGTCCAGGGGTTTATGGAGCACCTCGACCCAGGTTTCTCCCTCGCGAGTAGAAGTACCCAGGATTTGCCCGCCCACAAGGATATTTTTTCCCTGGTACTGTTCCGGATCCTTGATCAGCATCTGAAAAGTCAGGGTGGGGTCTGCCTTCTTGAGTGATTCCTGGGGGATGGCCTGGGTACAGGCCGTCAGAAAGACCGCCAGAATGATCAGGATGAATAGCCTCATGAAAAATTTCTCCTTTGCCGTCAAAATTCCAGGGAAAAGGTCCCCTCATCACCTTGGAGCTCTTATTTATATTATACCAAAACTTTCCCCCCTTGGGAAAAATTCACCTCTGAGGGCTTTTCGCCATCGATCCCCGGGTCGCTTTTCCCTTGAAACCTTTGATTCCTTTCCTTTCACTTGTCGGATAAAATGAATGATAGAACCCGGTGGGGACGATTCATGAATCGCCCCTACGAAGGAAAAGAGATCATAAGTCCATCGATTCATAAATTCGCTAACGAATTT
>JAPLIW010000064.1 GCA_026388915.1 Deltaproteobacteria bacterium | reverse complement strand
CGTCACCCCGGCGAAAGCCGGGGTCCAGAACATCTTGAAATAACTGGATTCCGGCTTTCGCCGGAATGACGAATTCTATGAAATTTTGCCTTTTAATGAATTCTTCAAAACTGCTTTAAAAATTGGACGTTGTTTTCATAGAACAGGCGAATGTCGTTAAGCCCCACCCGTAGCATGGCGATTCGCTCCACGCCCAAGCCGAAGGCATAGCCGGAGTAGACTTCGGGGTCATAGCCGACGAACCGGAAAACCTCCGGGTCGATCATTCCCGAACCCAGAATTTCCAGCCAGCCGCTCTTCTTGCAGACCGGGCACCCCTCTCCCCGGCAGATCACGCATTGAATGTCCACCTCGGCGCTCGGCTCGGTGAAGGGGAAGAAACTGGGGCGGAACCGCATCTGCACATGGGGGCCATACAGCTCATGGACGAAGAATTCCAGTGTACCCTTCAGGTCGGCAAAGGTAACCTGGTGGTCGACAACAAAGCCTTCCACCTGGTGGAACATGGGGCTGTGGGTGGGGTCGGAGTCGTGCCGGTAAACCTTTCCCGGGGCAATGACCCGCAGGGGTGGCTTCCGGCTCTCCATGACCCGGACCTGCACGGGAGACGTGTGGGTGCGCAGAACCATGTTGGGAGAAAAATAGAAAGTGTCCTGCATGTCCCGGGCCGGATGATCCTTGGGGAAGTTCAGGGCCTCGAAATTGTAATAGTCCAGCTCCGCCTCCGGCCCCTCGGAAACTTCGAACCCCAGGCGCTCGAAGATGGCCTCGATCTCTTCCGTTACCTGGGTGATCAAGTGCTTGCTCCCGCGCTGGGGTTTTCGTCCGGGCAGGCTGAAATCCACTCTTTCCTTGAGCAGGCTTTCGGCCTTCTGGCGGGAGCGCTCCTTTTCCAGGGCTTTTTCCGCCGCCTCTTCCAGCCGGGCCTTGATTTCATTGGCCAGCTGGCCGACGGCGGGGCGCTGATCGGCAGGAAGTTTTCCCATCTCCCGCAGAAACTGAGTCAGCAGACCTTTCCGGCCGAGGTACTTGGTGCGGACTGCCTGGACCAGGGCTTCACCCCGGGCCGCGTTCAGCTCTCCCCGTCCCTCTTCTTCCAGCCGTTTCAGGTCGGCCTGCACCCCGGGTCCATCGATCATGCCAGCTGCCCTTTGGCGATCTCCACGATTTTGGAAAAGCCGACCGGGTCGCCGAAGGCCACTTCGGCCAGCATCTTGCGGTCGATCTCCACCTTGGCCTTGGCCAGCCCGGAAATCAACTGGCTGTAGGTCAGGTCGTGGGAACGGACCGCGGCATTGATGCGGGTGATCCAGAGAGCCCGAAAGGTACGCTTTTTAGCCTTGCGGTCCCGGTAAGCAAACTTGCGGCCCCGATCGACCGTGTCCGCGGCAATCCGGTACAGGCGACGCCGCGACCCGCGGTACCCCTTGGCCGCATCCAAGACCTTCTTTCTTCTGGCGCGTGTTTTTACGCTCTTCTTGACTCTGGGCATTTTCCTTACTCCTTCACGAATCGATATGGGACGCAGATGAACGCAGATAACGGCAAATGAGGCGACAGAAGGATTGAGTTCCAAAAAGCAAAGGAGAAAGGTTGATGAACTCGTAAAAAGTCGCAATTCCATAGAATTCGTCATTCCGGCGAAAGCCGGAATCCAGTTATTTCAAGATGTTCTGGACCCCGGCTTTCGCCGGGGTGACGCTCCAAG
>JAPLIW010000223.1 GCA_026388915.1 Deltaproteobacteria bacterium | reverse complement strand
TGGTTTTCAGCCGTCACCCCGGTGAAAACCGGGGTCCAGTAAGTTCGTAACACCTTGAAAACACTGGATTCCGGCTTTCGCCGGAATGACGTAAAAAAGAACTGAATCGATTTTTTCACACCTTCCCCCATCGAGGGGGAGGGAATTTCTTATCTGTTCCAATATGTTTACCCTCTCCCCTCGCGGGAGAGGGCAGGGTGAGGGGGAATCTTTCAATTTTTTCACACCTTCCCGCGCGAGGGGGGAGGGTGGGGTGGGGGTGAAAAGCGCTATGCAGAATCTGCCTAACGCAGTTCATAAAAAAATCTCCCGGAAACGGCGGTCCACCTCCTCCTCGATCCCCTGGGCCAGTCGGAAATATTTGGCCAGGAGCTCGCGGGCCTCCGGGGTCAGTCGGGCCCCCCCTCCCCCCGGCCCCCCGGCCTGCTTTTCCACCAGGGGCAGATCCATCTGCTCTTCCATGGCTTTGATCTGCCCCCAGGCTTTGCGGTAGGTCATCTTCAGCAGGCGGGCGGCCCGGGAAATGGAGCCCTGCTCATCGATATACTGAAGGAGCTCCAGGCGGCCCGGTCCCAGAACCGGCCGCCCTTGAGCCTCCAGCCAAACCTTGGAACGAACTTGCACTTTCAATTCTTTTTTATCCTTTGAGCCGACCCAGCTGAACCAGGGCTTTCCGCAGGGTCTCTCGGTTCTCAGGCCGGAGCGGGACCAGCGGCAGGCGGAGCGGTCCTGCCGGAACGCCCATCATGTTCATGGCTTCCTTGGCCGGAGCGGGGTTGGACTCGATGAACAGCGTCCGGACAACGGGAAGGGTCCGGTAATGCATTTCTCTGGCTTCCTCGACATGGCCATCCAGCATGAGATGGATCATTTTATAATATTCTTTCCCGATGACGTTGGCCACGGCCATGATTCCCCCATCTCCCCCCAGGACCATCAGGGAAAAGGTCAAGGCATCCTCCCCGCAAAGGACGTAGAACTTCTTTTTCCCGCCCCGGGTCCCCCGCATGATGTCCATGGTGATCATCATGTCTCCGCAAGCGTCCTTCATCCCGATGATGTTGTCGATCTTGGAAAGCTCGATCATGGTCTTGGCTTCGATCAGCCTTCCGGTGCGGGAGGGGATATTGTAAATGAAGAGGGGCAGCTTGGTGGCTTTGGCGATCGCCGCAAAGTGGGCCAGAATCCCGTCCTGGGTGGGCCGGTTGTAGTAGGGACAGACCTGGAGGCTGGCGGCGGCGCCGACGTGTTCGGCATGTTTGGTCCTCTCGATCGCCTCCTGGGTGCTGTTGGAGCCGGTCCCGGCCATCACGGGCACGCGTCCCCGGGCTTCCTGAACGACGATTTCGATGACTTTATCATGCTCCTGGTTGGTCAGCGTGGGCGACTCCCCGGTCGTCCCGCACGGCACCAGCCCGTCGCACTTCTCCTCCTCGATGAAATAATTGACCAATTTCCTGAGTCCTGCCTCATCGAGGGAATAATCATCCTTGAAAGGGGTGATCAATGGAACGTGACATCCGGCCCAGGTCTTCGGTTGCATAACTCCTCCTTTAATTTTATTTAAATTTTTTTCACCGCAGAGATCGCGGAGAACGCAGAGGCCTAAAATTCAAAAGCCCAAGCACCAGATCCCCAACGAACTCCAAATGGCCCCCATCTGAAACCATAAACAACAGATTTTCCGTCATTCGAAATTGCTGCTCGGTTGTTTGGAATTTATCCTTAACTCTTCATCCGTGTTGATCCGCGTTCATCCGCGTCCCATTCAATCTTTTTTCTTTCAACCTTTTGGCAACCTAAAATCTGTGTTCATCTGTGTTTATCTGTGTCCCATTAGGTTTTTTCCCCTTCGAGATTTGGATTTGGATATTTTCTCTGCGTTCTCTGCGCCCTCTGCGGTTGAAAGTATCTGAAAAATAAAAAAGCCATGGGGCGTTTACCCATGGCTTTTAGGATGATTGCGGACGGGAACAGGGGCCGGTCAGGGCATCCCAAAAGCGATGGGTGGGCCCAATTTCTTGTACTCAGGCTTTTTGCCCAACTTTTTTCTTCCTTCCTGCTTGAGGACCTGCACCGC
>JAPLIW010000197.1 GCA_026388915.1 Deltaproteobacteria bacterium | reverse complement strand
ATCTGCGAAATCTGCGGATAAACAGCTTTGGATTTGAGATTCGGAGGCCAGGTCGAAATGAAAATCATCTTTCATGAGAGGTTTTACGAGGTTTATACCACGGACCCGGCTGCGGCCGCGGGCAGGATGGAAGCCATCCTGGAAGTTCTGGGGAAGGATTTTCATTTTGTCACTCCTCCGCCCGCGGCTGATGGTGATTTAGCCCTGGTCCATACCCCAGGACACCTCGAGACCATCAAGCGATATAAAGATGTCTACGAGGTAGGGATCCTTTCCGCCGGCGGAGCGATTCTGGCGGCCCAATTGGCTTATGACGGAGAGCCGGCCTTCGGCCTGATCCGTCCCCCCGGGCATCATGCCAGCCCGGATTCCTGCTGGGGGTTCTGCTACTTCAACAATATGGCCATCGCCCTCCGGAAGCTGATAAAAGAAGGGAAAATAAAGAAGGCCCTGGTCCTGGATTTCGACCTTCATTTCGGGGACGGAACTGAGAATGCCTTCATGGGCAATTCCAACGTGGATTACTTCCACCCTGAAGGATCTTCGAACAAGGATTTCATCCAGAAGATTGAACGGCATCTGGAACAGTCCGGGAATTTTGATATTCTGGCGGTGTCCGCGGGGTTTGACCGGCACGTGGAGGACTGGGGAGGACTGTTGGAAACCGAAGATTACCGGACGATCGGCTCCCTGGTCAAAACCCATTCCCGAAGGGTCTGCCAGGACCGCCGTTTCGGAGTCCTTGAGGGCGGCTACAACCACGATGTCCTGGGGTACAATGTGCGGGCTTTTGTCGAGGGGATGAAAGACTAAAACAAGTTCGGAGTAAGAACGGAAGGCAGAATTTCCTTAGGCAGAATAGCCCTACTATTTTCATTCCACAACAACGGATGACGGAGAAGAAAATGTTAACCACCCGAATGACGGAATTATTTGGCATCGAGCACCCGATCATGCTGGCCGGTATGAACTGGATTACGGATCCCGATCTGGTCGCAGTGGTATGCAATGCCGGCGGATTGGGCGTTTTCGCCACGGCCCGTTGTACTCCCGATGAAATGAGAGAAAACCTCGGGATGATCCGAAAACTCACGACCCGGCCCTTCGGGGTGAACGTGATTCTTCGTGCCGGCGCCCCCGAAAAGATAAAGGTGGCCATCGAGGAGAAGGTTCCGATTGTCAACTATACCCTGGGTAAGCCCTGGTTCATCGATCAGGTCCATGCCTACGGCGGCAAGGTCATCGGGACAACGGCTCTCGCCAAGCATGCTGTCGCGGCTGCCAAGCTCGGCTGCGATGCGGTAATCGTCACCGGCCACGAAGCGGCGGCACACGGCGACAAAGCCACTTCCCTCGTGCTGATCCCCATCGCCGCCAGCGCGGTAAAAGTTCCCATCATCGCAGCGGGTGGATTTTACGACGGCCGGGGGCTCGCCGCCGCCCTGTCCCTTGGGGCGGAGGGCATATCCATGGGCACGCGATTCATGCTGACGAAGGAATGCCTCCTCCATGAGAATTTCAAGAAACTCTGTCTGGCCGCGACCGAGCAGGACACCGTCTATGACACGGTTTTCGACGGGATGCTGGGGCGAGCGCTGAAGAGCAAGGGGACAGAGGCCATGCAGAAAAGAGGGTTTCCCCTTGTGGAGGCATTTAAGGCGGCCGGACAGATTCGGAAAGTATTGAAGCTCACCTACCCCCAATTTATTGCCATGAGTTTCAAGATGATGACCGCCGGGGAAGATTCGGCATCGCTGTGGGCTCAGGCCCGCCAGGGGGCAGGAACTGTAAGGGCCATGAAGGGCATCTACGAGGGTGATTTGGAAGAAGGGATTCTGTATGCGGGGCAGGCCGTCGGCGGGATCAACGACATACCTACGGTTAAGGAACTCATTGAGCGGGTTGTCGCCGAAGCGGAACAGACCCTGGCTTCGCTTCATTCGAAAGTTCGGAAAAAGTAAGCCATTACAGGTAAACCCTAGAATTCCGGTCAAGACCATATCGCCCCCAAGGCGAATGGGAAAAGGGCAAAGGGGTGAAAAGGAGGGTTGCTAATTCTCCTTTTACCCCTCCTTCATCTTTTCCCTCTCTCCCCCCTTTTCCTCTCTCTTTTCCGTTTTATCCACATCTTCCCTCATTATTTTTTCCCTTTCGCTCCTTCTCTCTCTCCCCGTTTTCCGTCCATTTTTTTTAAGTCTTGTCTGCTTCCTACGATAAGTGTTCTTAGGGGATTATTGGTGTCGGGGTTGCCTCTTGCCCCGCGGCGATAAAAAACAGGCTGAGATCCAAGAGGAACATGGAGCGGCGCTATGATGATGAAAAATTCTCTCTCTCTCCTTTATCTATTTCCCCTGATCCTTCTTATTTTTTCCTCCGGCTGCGCTGCCCTGGCCATCTCCGCTGCCGGCGCGGGAGCAGGGATCGGATTTCCTTATGTGTTTAATGATTGCGCCGACCGGACTCTGAATTTTTCCTTCGACCAGGTGGACCGGGCAACCCCGAAGGTTCTGAAAAAACTGGATATTGACCTTCTCAAGGAAACCGAAATCGAAAACGGGAAGCGAATCAATGCCTCCACCAACAACCTGGAAATCTCGATCGACATGGAAAAGGTCACCATGCGGGCCACAAGGGTCATCATCAACGCCAAGAAAGGAACCCTCGTCAAGGACAGGGCCACTGCCGAAGAGATTATCAATCAATTGGAAAAGAGTTTGACAACGGAGAAAAACCCTGCCCTCGAAAAGAGTCTGGTGAAAGAAAAGAGCCGGCCCATCGCAAAGAGTATGACTTCAAATGAACCCACCAGAACGACCCGCCCTACAGTCGTGGGCTTTCAGGAAGGATTCCAATAATTAGAAAAAGGGGGCAGGGTGCTGGGCGCAGGGCCCCTGAAGATATCTTTACCCTCTGGCCTCCAATAAAAATTTTCTCACTTGAGACAGGGCCATTTTCGTCATCCGATTTTCGATAAACCGCATGGCGAAAGGCCAGCGCTGCTCCAGAACCTCCGTACCCCGGGAATGAGCCAGAGCAATGTGAACCAGGTGATCTTGCCCCTTTTCTTTTCCGACCCGGCCCGTCAAACCCAAACCCAGGTCTGATCCGGCAAGACGTCGGGCTCCTTCCGCGAGCCACCCGGCAGCTTCCTCCCCCAGAAGCTCTCCCCCTCCCGGGAGTGATTCGGCAGCCCTCAGCAACGGCCGGGCCATATCCGGGTTCACCAGGGTCAACCCCAGGCGGAAGAAGTCTTTGCTTCCCTCCATCCCTTTCAGGGTCTGGATAATCGAACTGCCGAAGGAAGTCTCCACGGCAGCCAGGGTAAGGCCGGATTGGCGCAGGAGCGCGCTCAGCACCCCCTCAAAGGTATCCTCATCGGCCCCGAAAATGAAATTTCCCAGGCGTTTCCGGATCTCCCCTTCCACCGGGTTAATCAGGCTGGCGGCCGAAGCGACATCCGGTGTTTTTACGGTGAGCCGGATGTGAATCTCCCCGATCTGCGTGTGGGCCAGGAGTCCGATGGTCGGGTTCGTACCCCCTTCGATCAGGTCCTTGATTCTCTCATCCACCATGCTCTCTCCGATCCCGAAGAGTTTGAGCACCCGGGAGACAATCACCTCGCGAATCCCCAGTTTTTCCCGCAGGTAAGGCAGGACGCTGTGCTCCATGAAATAGCGCATTTCATGGGGGACCCCCGGGACGGTTATGATGGCCTTCCCGTTTTGTTCGGCTATGAAACCAGGCGCGGTGCCCACCGGGTTTTCGATGGGGATCGCACCCTCGGGGATGCAAGCCTGTTTCCGGTTGTTATCGCTCACCGTTCTTCCCAGCCGCCGGAAGAAGTCGCTGACTTGCTCAAAAAGGCGGAGCTGAAACACAAGGGGCCGATTCAGGACTTCCGCCACAGCTTCCCGGGTCAGGTCGTCCAGGGTCGGCCCGATTCCGCCGGTGGTGATGACAAAATCAGACCGGCTCAGGGCGGTTCGCAAGGTACTCTTGATCCTCTCCAGGTTGTCTCCCACCGTGCACTTGAAATGCAGGTCCAGGCCCACGGTGGTCAGCTGCTGGGCGATGTAGGCCGAGTTGGTGTCCACGATCTGACCCAGCAACAACTCCGTTCCCACGGCAATGATTTCGGCTTTCATTTTTTTCTCTCTTTTTCTTTATTGGGACACAGATAAACACAGATGAACACAGATATAAATACCGAATGGGACACACATGAACACAGATAAACCCAGCGCGGCAGAGTCGCGATCAAAAGGAATCACCCCCTCCCTCCCCTCCCCCCTCGAGGGGGAGGGTTAGGGTGGGAGGATTTTTTTATCCGTTTTCATCCGCGTTCATCCGTGTCCCATTCGGTTTTTTTCTTTAATTCTTTTGCCAATAAAATCTGTGTTTATCTGTGTCCAATAATTTTTGGTTTCTTTTGTTCTTCGAAGAATCCGCGTGAATCTGCGTTCATCTGCGTCCTATTTCAGCCTCCGGTTCCGCGGATGACCTGTCGCAAGGCTCGATCGATTTCGGGATAGCTGAATTGAAACCCGGCCTGCACGAGTTTCTGAGGAAGGACCCTCTGGCCTTCCAGCAGAATCGACCCGAATTCCCCCAGAACCAGCCTCAGCATGAAACCAGGGGCCGGCAAAAAGGCCGGCCTCCCCATGATCCTCCCCAGCCACTGGGCCAGCTCCTTATTCCGAAAACCACTGTTTCCCGCTCCCCAGGGGCCCGCCGACGTATTTGTTAAAGAGGGGGATCATTTGCCCCAGAGCCCCCCCTTTTTCCCCCAGCACGATCCCAAAACGGGTGATGACGACCCGGCAGCCCTTCTTTTCCGCCGCCTTGGCCTCCGCCTCCCAGTCCCTGGCAAGGAGGGCCAAAAAATCTCCCCCCGGAGGGGAGTCCTCGGTCAAGTCTTCATCCCCGTGAAACCCGTAATACCCGATGGCGGAAGTACTGAAGAAGGTCTTCCCCTTGCCCCCATCCATCGCCTCCAACAGATGGCGGGTGGTTAGGATCCGGCTGTCCCGGATCATCCTCTTCGCCTCCTCCGTCCAGCGGGTGAATAGGGAAGCCCCGGCGAGATTGATGATGACCCCGTGCTCCTTTACCGCTTCCTGCCATTTTCCCTTTTGGGTAGGAGCCCCTTCGATCCAGGAAACCCCGGAAGTCTCCCCTTTCCCTGACCGGGTTAAAATGGAGACCTCATGTCCTGTGCGGATCAGAGCCAAGGCTAGGGTTTTTCCAACAAATCCCGTTCCGCCGGTAACGAAAATTTTCATGCTCCCTCATCCTCCTCGTGTAAAACAGATGATTTTCGGCCAATAGAAATACTACCCACCCTGTTCATTTTATGGCATACTGAACTTGATGAACTCTTTAAAAGTCGA
>JAPLIW010000608.1 GCA_026388915.1 Deltaproteobacteria bacterium | reverse complement strand
GGTGGCCCTGGTGCTGACCCTTTTGATCCTTACTCTCCTGGTGGTGACCGGGCTGGAGATGAACCGGGCCATCCGGGTGGAGGCCACCCTGGCCGAGAATTTCCGGGACCTCACCCAGGCTTCCTACATCGCTCAGTCGGGAGTGGAGATCGCCCGGGCCCTGATCCAGAATGATGACCCGGCTTACGACGGGCCGGACGAGAGATGGGCTCATTTCGAGGACCTGGCCTTTCTTTCGCCCCGCCTCTTTCCCGAGGGTTACTTTACCGGCCGGATCCTGGACGAGAACGCCAGGTTCAACCCCAACGGAATTCTGGATTCGTACGGGAACTTGGATCTGAAGAAAAAAGAACAGATGGAACGGCTCCTGAATCTTTTAGGGCATCCCGCGGACTGGATGGATGCCCTTCTGGACTGGCTGGATGGGGATGACCAGCCCCGGGCCCGGGGGGGAGAGAAGGAGTTTTATTTGACCCGGAAAAGGCCTCATCTCCCGAAAAACGGCCCCCTGGATTCGCTGGATGAACTTCTCCTCATCCGGGGGGTGGAGCCCTCCTTCCTGTATGGCGGCGAGGGGAAAGAAGGGTTGAAGAATTACCTGACCGTTCAATCCGACGGAAGGATCAACATCAACACGGCCGGCCTTGTGGTCCTCATGAGCCTGTCTCCCAAGATCGATCAATCCATGGCCCAGGCCGTTCTGGTCCGCCGGCTGGAGAAGCCCTTCCAGAAACCGGAAGACCTGCGCTCCTTGCCCGGATGGGAGGCGGTTTATCCCCTCATCAGCAGCGAGATTACCGTGCGGAGCAATTTTTTCACCGTGGAAATTCTGGGCAGCTACCGGGAGGCCCGGGCCGACGTGCAGGCGGTGATTCGAAGAGAGGGAAAGCGGACCCGGGTCCTTTCCTGGAAGGCCGGATAGACCATGAAAGCAAAGATCTGGGGACTGGACATGGGATCCACCGGGATCAAAGCCGTGGAAGTCACCCGCACCCTGCGGGGCTTTCGGGTGAGCAACCACGGCCTTTTCCCCCTCCCGGGGAAGGGAAAGGGGGATCTCCGGGGGGAGATTCTGCAGGCCTTACGGCAGGTCCTTCCCAAGCTGGAAGACCGGGGAGAAGGCCTGGTGTATTCCTTCCCCTCCCGCCAGACCATGGTCCACCGCATTCCCCTGCCCTTTGCGGATCGGAAGAAAAACCGGCAGGTGGTCAAATTCGAAGTGGAGCCTTTCCTTCCTTTTGCCGCGGATCAGGTCATCGTCGATTTTTATTCCCCGGGAAAAAATTCGGGGGAGGGGAGGACCCTGGTCTTTGCCGTCCGCAAAGGGGACTTGGGCGAGCATCTGGCCCTGCTGAAGGAGGCGGGACTGGACCCGGAGAGCGTGGTTCCCGAGGCCCTGGCCCTCTTCTCGCTGGTCCGGGCCCTGGGGAAGACCTCCGCGGGGAGCGGGGCCCTTCTGGACCTGGGAGACGAAAAAGCGACGCTCATTCTCTGGGAGAATGACCGGCTTGTCCTGACCCGTTCCATCCCTCTGGCCGGGTCCGCTCTGTCCCGGGCCGAGGCTCAGGACCTATCCCGGTTGGCCGAAGAGGTTCGTCGGACCTTCCTGTCCGCCGGATATGGTCCGGAAAACCGGCCGGTGGAGAAGGTCTTCCTCACCGGAGGAAACTCCCTCAACCCGGGGGTGGAAAAGAAGCTGGGAGACCTTCTGCCGGCATCCGTTTCATGCCTCGACCTGGGGGAGATGGGCGGGGATGTCCCCAAGGAAACCCGCCCGGCTCTGGCGGCGGCTCTGGGCGCCGCTCTGGGAGGGGCCGCCGGCGAGGAAGTCAACCTGCGGCGGGAGGAATTCGCTTCCTCCCAGAAAGCCCAACGGGCCAGGGGGCGGATGAAGATTCTGGTTTCCTACGCGTCCATCCTGGCGGTTCTGGGGGTCGCGGCTTTTCTCCTGAACTATTCCCTGAAGGAGAAGAGATACCAGGACCTGAGGGCGGAGATCCGCAAAGAGTTTACCCAGGCTCTGCCGGAAGTGAAGCGGGTAGTCAATGAACTCCAGCAGATGAAAGCCCGGGTGCAGGAAGAGAGGGCGAAGCTGGCCGCACTGGGCGGAGGCGGGGGCAGCGGCTCCCCCCTCGAGATTCTCCGCGAGCTCAGCATGGCGGTGGAGCCGTCCATGAAGGTCCGGGTGACGGAGCTGATCGTCGACCCGGATGCGGTCGAGGTCAATGGGGAGGCGGACTCCTTCGACACGGTCAACCAGTTAAAAAGCCGGCTGGACCGGTCAGGCCGGTTTAAGGAAGTCCAGCTGAAGACCGCCCGGGCCAGCAGCCTGGAGAACGTGGTGGAATTCAAACTGCAGATGAAGCGGGGGGGCTGAGGATGAAAATCACGGGGAGAGAGAAGACCTTTTTCTGGGGGGGCGCCTTCGTCCTGGCCGGCCTGCTCATCCTGCAGTTCGCGGTCTATCCGGCGGTCCGGAGAACCAAAGACCTGAACCGTCTCATCCCCCAGAAAGAGCTGGAGCTACAAGAACTGCGCCTCCTGCGCCAGGAGCTCAATTCCCTCCGCGAGGCCAGGGCGGCCGTGGTGCAGAAAATCCCGGCCGGGGAAAGGGCGCTCCCGCCGCTTTCCCGGCTGGACGGCTGGATTGAACGTTCCGGCCTCCGCCAGACGGTGAAATCCATGAAGCCCACCCCTTTGCCCGGCGGCGAGGGAATGACCGTGGATGTGCTGATGGAGAAGGCCGAACTCCCCCAGCTGACCCGGTTCCTCTATGGGATTCAGTCTTCCCCCGGCGGGTCGCGGGTGGTGCGGATGAGCCTGAAACCCCGTTATACCACCCCCCGGTTCCTGGACGTTTCCCTGCAGATGGTCTTCTACCAGGGATGAGGGCGGACCCATGCGGGCGAAAAAAATCATCCTGGGGTATTTCCTGCTGGGGATTCTGTTTTTCTGCGCCTTCTTCCTGTGGCAGTTTCCCTACGATCGATTGAAGAAAGCCTGTATCCAGAATTTTGAAGGATCCCTTCCGCTCAGCCTATCTATCGACCGCGTGAGCCCCGTGTTGCCCTGGAGCCTCAAGCTGGAGAACATCCGGGTCGGAGCCGACTCCCTCTCCTTCCGCTTTCCCGACCTGATCCTTCGTCCCCATTTCCCGGGGCTTATCCTGGGGAAGCCCGCTTTTGACCTGGCGGATACGGGAAATCCCTCCCGGGTTTCGGGACAATTCCGGCAGGAGAAGAACCGGAACGGCTTGAACCTGCGGCTGAACCAGATGGAGGTTCAGGCCTTCTTCGGGAAAGAAAGCTCCTTCCCCATCCGGCTGAGCGGGGAAGCCTCTCTGCAGTGGGAAGGAAAAGATTTTGACCGGGGGGACGGACAGCTGTGGGCCCTGCTGGAGAGGGGGGAAATCAAGGGGGACGCGGCGTTGCGGATTCCTCTGCCCCTGACCCTTTTCGACACGGCCCGAGGGGAGGTCCAGTTCAAGGATGGAATCGCCCGGGTGAAGCGGCTGGAAGCCTCGGGCCAGAACACCGCTTTCGCGCTGCCCCAACCGCTCCAGATTCCCCTGAAGGGCGGCGGCCTGCCCCCGGAACTGTTCCTTCTCTTCCAGGTGCCTCCGAAGTAACGGCGAAAAAAGGACTCAGGAATCAGGAGTCAGGAATCAGGAATCAGGACTGAGGAATCAGGCGCCAGGATTCAGGACGCACCATCCAGCGGTCAGCCGTCAGCGGTCAGGAGTCAGGAATCAGGTATCAGGAACGAATCCTTCATTCCGCATTCCGAATTCCGCAATCGGAGAACGAGTAACCAATAACGAATAACGTTTTTTTATTTCTTATCGCCTCAAGCGAAGCCCATGAACCTAATATGGTTCAGGGCGCAGCGCTCCTCGAGTGCGCCCTGGGCGCACGCTCCTCAAGTCACGCCTTAGCGTGACGATCCTCAAGCGCAGCGATCCTTTTGTTAATTTCCCCTTGAACCTTGTCCCCTGATCCATTATCCTTTTGCTCAGCACTCAATCCTGATGATCTCGTAAAAAGTCTCTTGGAGCGTCACCCCGGCGAAAGCCGGGGTCCAGAACATCTTGAAATAACTGGATTCCGGCTTTCGCCGGAATGACGAATTCTATGGAATTGCGACTTTTTACGAGTTCATCAATCCTCGGCA
>JAPLIW010000906.1 GCA_026388915.1 Deltaproteobacteria bacterium | reverse complement strand
CGTGACTTGGAGATTTATAGGCTATCTTTTGACCACGCTATGAAGCTGCATGGTGTTTCTTTGAAATTTCCCCAGTACGAGCTCTATGAGGAAGGCAGTCAGCTGCGAAAATCCTCCAAGGGAATCTGTTCCTGCATTGTGGAGGGTTATGGAAGAAGAAATTACAAGGGTGACTTCATCCGTTTCTTAACCTATGCCCAGGCCTCATGTGACGAAACCGAAGTCCATCTGGATTTTATTCACGCTTCAGGTTATATATCCGATAAGTTGTATCTAGAATTGAAAGAAGAAAACGATAAACTTGGCAAAAAGATAAACAAGTTCATCCAGTATGTCCAGAGATACTGGAAAGGTGGGAACGACAAGTAAGGACTCGTTGCTGGTTACTGGTGGCTCGTTACTCGTTAAATAACACCAACCAGCAACCAGAAACGAGCAACGAGCAACCAGCAACGAGCAACCAGCAACGAGGAACGAGTATGGCTCACATTCTTATTATCGACGACGATCGTTTGATCTGCGAAACCATTTCGAACCTGGTGAACCGCCTGGGACACCAAGCCAGCTGCGCCTTCAACCTGCAAGACGGTTTAGCCGCCGCCTTTTCCGGTTCCTTCGACCTGGTCTTCCTGGACGTCCGATTGCCCGATGGCGACGGGCTGGAGGCGCTACCCCGGATCCAGGCCGCCTCCTCCTTGCCCGAAGTCATCATCATGACCGGGTATGGAGACCCCAACGGGGCCGAGCTGGCCATCCGCCACGGGGCTTGGGACTACATCCAGAAACCCGCCACCCTGGATACCCTGACCCTGCAACTGATGCGCGCCCTCCAATACCGGGAAGAGAAAAAGGGCGGCCAGGAACGGGTGGCCTTGAAGCGCGAGGGCATCCTCGGCCATAGCCCGAAAATGCAGGCCTGCCTGGACCTGGTGGCCCAGGTGGCCAGCAGTGAAGCCACCGTCCTGATCACTGGAGAGACCGGAACGGGCAAGGAACTCTTTGCCCTGGCCATTCATAAGAACAGCCGGCGGGCCGATAGAAATTTCGTGGTGGTGGACTGCGCCGCCCTCCCGGAGACTCTGGTGGAAAGTATTCTCTTCGGCCATGAAAAGGGGGCCTACACGGGCGCCGACCGGGCCCGCGAGGGGTTGGTTCTGCAGGCTGACGGGGGGACCCTTTTCCTGGATGAAGTGGGAGAGCTTCCGCTCTCGGTGCAGAGGAGTTTCCTCCGGGTCCTGCAGGAAAGGCAATTCCGGCCGGTAGGGGGCAAGACCGAGGTCAAGAGTGATTTCCGGCTGATTGCCGCCTCGAACCGGAATCTCGACGAGATGGTCCGGCAGAACCAGTTTCGCGAGGACCTCCTCTTCAGACTACGGGCCTTCACCATCGACCTGCCCCCCCTCCGGGAGAGAAAGGAAGACCTCCGTGATTTGGTGTCTTATTACACCGCGGAGCTATGCCAACGCTTCGGTATCGAACCGAAAGAATTTTCTCCGGAATTCTTGGACCTCCTGAGCGCGTATCCCTGGTCGGGCAATGTCCGCGAACTGATCAATGCCCTGGAAAGATCCCTGATTTCCGCCCGATATGAGCGGGTCCTCTTTCCCCAGCACCTCCCCACGCACATTCGCGTCCAGCTGGTCCGGTCCTCCCTGGAAGACAAGGGGCCGGAGGAATCTCCCGCATCCCCGTCCCCTCAATCCTTTCCCCCGATCCATGAAATCCGGACGAGAGTTCTGGAGGAAGCGGAGAAAAAGTATCTGCACGACCTGCTATCCTTTACCCGTGGAAATATTTCCGAGGCCTGCCGGATTTCCGGCCTTTCCCGCTCCCGGTTCTATCTGCTCCTGAAAAAGCACAAGATCTCCAAATCCTTTTCTCCCCCCTGATCCGTCTTTTGTCCTCCGGAGGTCGAAGGATTCCTCTCCCAGAGGACTTTTTCCTCTTTTTCAGTACCGAGCTTCCCCCCATAGAGTCGGCGGAATACAATATTCTAAGAAAAATCAAGGGGGTTTTGCGCTCCGGTTGCCTGGCATGGTTCTTGGAGTAGAGAGGCCAAGAATGGAGTCCCTCT
>JAPLIW010000618.1 GCA_026388915.1 Deltaproteobacteria bacterium | reverse complement strand
CGGGCAATGCCTGAGCCGAATGCCGAATGCGGAATTCGGAATGCGGAATGGAAAGAAGATTGGGTCTAACTCCGCGTTCAGCGTTTCGAATTCCACATTCCGCATTCCGCATTTGTCTTGACTTCCTCCCTGAAACTCTATATAAACATCTGGACCGGATGAAGAATTCTGAGTTTCCCGCACCGAAGGATTTCCTCATGGGGCAGGAAAATTCATATCCCCGAATGCGCAGCCTGGATATCTTCCCGGCCGAAGTTTCCGGACAGAAGGTGGTCTGCCTCCGGGACCCCTTGAACCTTTCGGGCAAGCTCCTTTTTATTCCTTTCCCCACTTTTTTTATCATCAGCCATTTCGACGGGCTTCATTCCATCGTGGACATCCAGTCGGAATTCATGCGCCGTTTCGGCGAACTTCTCTACCGGGAGAAGATCCAGGACCTGATCGACCAGCTCGACGAATATTTGCTGCTGGAGGGAGAACGTTTCCGCTCGGCCGAGGAAAAGATCATCGAAGACTTCCGCAAGTCTCCCTATCGGCCGCTCACGCTTGCCGGGGAATCCTACGAGGAGGACGGCGATAAGCTGAGAAAGAGCATCGAGTTCTTCTTCCGCGACCCGGAGGGGCCTGGATTCCCCGCTCCGAACGGGAAGCCCCAGAACCTGGCCGGGGTCATCGCTCCCCATATCGATTACCAGCGGGGAGGGACCTGTTACGCGTTCGCCCACCGGGCGATTCTCGAAGCCTCCCCGGCGGACTTGTTCATCATTCTGGGGACCGCCCATGCGGCCATGAAACGACCCTTTGCCCTCACCCGCAAGCATTTCCAGACCCCCTGGGGCCCGGTCGAGACCGATGCGGAATTCCTGTCGGTGGTGGAAGCCGGGTGCGGGGGCGATTTCTATGAGGATGAGCTTGCTCACCGGATGGAGCACTCCATCGAGCTCCAGCTGGTCTTTTTGCGGGCCCTCTGGCCGGGAAAAACCTCTTTTCAAATGGTCCCCATTCTCTGTGGTTCCTTTCAGGAAGCGATCCTGAAGGGGACGAGCCCCATGGATCTGCCGGGGGTAGCCCCTTTTATTGCCGCCTTGAAAAAAGCCACCACCCAAACCGGGAAAAAAGTCTGCCTTCTGGCCAGCGCGGATTTGGCCCATGTGGGCCTCCGCTTCGGAGACCCCGACCCCCCCAACCGGCTTTCCCTGCGAAGCCTGGCCGAGGAAGACCGGCGCCTGCTGGAATATGCCGAGCGGAACGATGCGGAAGGGTTTTTCACCCTTCTGGCCCGCGAAAAGGACCGGCGAAAAGTCTGCGGTCTCTCTCCCATCTACGTGCTTCTCCGTTTATTAGAAGGCGTTTCCGGAAAGCTCTTAAAGTACAGCCAGTCGGTGGACTCAAACACGCAATCGGTGGTCACCTTTTCCAGTTTAGCCTTTTATGCTTGATGAACTCGTAAAAAGTCGCAATTCCATAGAATTCGTCATTCCGGCGAAAGCCGGAATCCAGTTATTTCAAGATGTTCTGGACCCCGGCTTTCGCCGGGGTGACGCTTCAAGAGACTTTTTACGAGATCGTCATGCTTGATCGGTCCCCGACCCGGGGATGGGCGAAAAGAACCGGATGATGCTCCGTTTCGCTCGCGGCGACGAAGGGAATTCAGGGGGATTTTCCCCTCAGGGAGGATAACGGATGAAAAGAAAGATCGTCTTGGATTTTCGGACCCTGCTGATCCTGGCGGGGTTGATCCTGGGAGTTACCGCCGCCGGATCCTTGTGGCTGCGGGAACCCCCGCAGGCCTTCGGGGGTGGCTTCTCCCCCATGGCCCAGCAGCCCTTCGCTCGCTTTCAGATCGCCGCGAAGGACGCCAGCTCCGCCTGGGTGATCGATACCTCGGCGGGGGATGTGTTCCTGATTTTTGCCAACGGCAAATGGAAGGACGTGGGGAGCATTTTCGACGAAAAGAATCGGATCAAGAATTAATTCGCAGATTACGCAGATTGCGCAGAGATATGAAGGCTAATAATAAGAATATCTTTACAGCGCTCAATGCCTGCATAGGTTTCTCCAGGTTTTGGTATTTATTCTTTCCTTTCGGCTGTTCTAACCCTGGATGAAAGCTCTGGGATCTCTGTGCGCTCTGCGGTTCATTGCTTTTTGTTTTCGGTTTCGTCGGGTCATGATCTCTGTGGTTTGATTCTTCAACTCCGCTCGGCAGAAAGGAGGATGGGATGGCCAAGGAATGGAGACTGATTGATCTCTATGTGGATTTGAATGAGAACTCGGCTTTCCTGAATCCCGCCATTCAACGGGCCCGGATGGAAGGCCGGGTGCCGGATACCGTGACTTTCTGCAGCATAAAGAAAATCGGCATTTCCCTGGGTTTTTATCCCGACCCGGAGAAGGACATCAACCTGGATTACTGCCGGGCCCATGACATCGGCGTGAGCCGGCGCCTGCAGCCTTATTATGTGAATGTGGGATATCCGGGGTTCGTCGTCGTGTATATCATCGTGGGCAAACAGTATATGCCCCCCACCGTGGCGGAGATTTTCCAGACCGTCATTTCCCGGATGGCCGAGGAATTCAACGGCCGGTGGGGAACCGCCGCTCAGTATCGGCCGTTCAACGACATGGAAGTGGGCGGGAGGAAGCTCTCCTGGATGGGGGGAAGCTTTTTTGGGGACATCTGGAGCGGGGCCAGCGTTACGCTGGTCAAGCCTTCTCCCATCGACAAGATCAACCCCGCCCTGAACATTCCCCTGGAGAAGTTCGCCGACAAGGAGGCCAAAACCGCGGGAGAAAGGGCCATATCCCTGGAGGAATTAACCGGCAGGCCGATCCCCCTGGAAGAAGTCAGGGAAGCGTACCGGCAGTCGCTGGAAAAGATCTTCGGGGTCAAGCTGGTTCTGGGCTGCCTCAGCGAAGTGGAGATGAAGTACGAGCAGGAAAACCGGGAGAAGTATTCTCCCGACATCCTTCTTGCCCGGACGGAAGGGAGGAAATTCGGCCCGCTGAGCCCCGGCGTGAAGCGGGGGGAGTCCATCTGGAAAGTCCCCCGGGGAGGGCTGATCCGGGCGGTGATTTTAGTAAAGGACGGAGTGATCCAGAATCTCCTCTTCTCGGGAAACGTTCTTTGCTCTCCGGTTATCGCGTTGGAAGAGATGGAGGGGTGCTTGAAAGGGGCCCCCCTGGAAGAAGGTCCCATCCGGGAAAAGGTTCAGGCCATTTACGGCAAGCCGAACTACCAGCTCACCGGTACCACGCCCGACGACCTGGTTCGCCTGGTGCTGGAGTCGGCTAAAAAGGCGGTTTGAAAAGCGAGAGAAAGGGAGGAGACGAAATGGACGAAGAGCGCACGGCCCCAATCAGCGAAGACGAGTTCATCTTCCGGGCGATCAAGCGGCTCCGGAAGCCCCCGTACCGGGGGATCCATACCGTTTACAGCGGGTTCAACCAGGCTTTCAAGGAACACTTCGGTAAGAACCCGGTGGAAGTGACCCAGAGGATGGCCGCGGAAGGGAAGATCGTCATTCGGCCGGTGAAGGGGGGGGTTATGGTGTACCTCCCCGAGGATGCGCCTTCGGCCCCCAAGAGCGTGCTGCAGAAGATATTGGGGCCGGAGGAAGAACCCGGCTAAGATTCTTCTTAACCGATTCCCTCCGATCCGCCCTGGCGGCTGATTTTGCGGCCAAGCCCGTGACCCTCATCTGTCCCTGGCCAGCGGGGGGTCCACGGACATGACCCTGCGCGTCCTGGCCTTCGTCCTCGGGCCGCTCATGGAGAACAACCTGCGCAAGTCCCTGATTATGTCCCAGGGAGATTTTTCCATCTTCTTCACCAGACCCCTCGCCGCGGCGTCATTGATCATCGCCCTTTTTCTCCTGGTTTCCCCCTTCATCCCCTGGATGAGGAAAAAGCGGGAAGAGATCCCCAAGGAAGAAATTGCGTAAATTTCGGGGACCCAGGATCTTTAGCACGTCATCCCAAGAGCTTTTTCACGAGGCTTCCAGCTTTTCCAGTTTTCCTTCTTGACAACCTCCGGGTGATCCTTAATCATAGAGTTATCCAAAGCTCGTTCTATCGCGTGGGAATCGAACCATAAGGGAGGAATGACGGCATGGCCAAAAAAGAAGATCTTCGGGCAAGGTTAAGAATTTCGGGAAAACAGCTGGACGCCATCAACGATCTGCTGTTAGATCCCAAAAGCCGGGTGATTAAAGAATTTCTGGCGGTCGTGGCCAAATATGGGACCCCGGAAGAGATCAACGCCAAAGCCAATGAAGCCGGGAAGCTGGAAAACTTAATGGGACGGCTGGATAAGGAAAAGTCACCCTACTTGGCGGACGTAAAGTGGTTGATCGCCCAGAGGGATGCCAAGGCATTCATTTCGGTGGCTGAATACCAAAGGTCTGTTCTGGGGGAAAAAGCCAGCCAGGTAAAATTCAAGAACAAGTTTGCCGTTACCCTGGAGATCAGCGCGGCCCAGTATTTCCCATGGGTCATAGAAGAGGCCAGGCAGGCAATCACTAAGAAAGAGCTCATGCCCGGGCGGTTCATCCGGGTGCGCAAGATGAAAGAACAGGAGCAGGATCAGGGCGACATCCTCGCTTTTGCTGCTGCCATGCAGGTCATGGGAGCCAGTTTTGTGGAAACCCTGGATACCAAGGGGACCGACGGGTCCAATGTTCACCTGGGAGGCCCGGAGACCATCACCGGATATTTCGGGGGGATCGGACAGCCCAACGAATATCCCCTGAAATGGGTGGATGAATTCCTCTACTACTACACGAACTACGGAATCCGGCAGGTGTTGAACATCAACCCGGGAACCGTATTTCTGGGATACATGCTCCGGAAACTGGGGATCCAGAACGAATTCAAGATTTCGGTATTCATGGGCAACGACAACCCCTATGCCGCTCTCTGGACGCTGATCGGCGGCAAGCTCTTCTCCGCCAAAGACGGCTCCTGCCCGCTGATCGGGTTCAACCTCAGCAACTCGGTCGACAATCAGACCATCGAAATCATCGCCGAAGTCCGCAAGAAACTGGGCTTCGAGGACATCGTGCGCATCGAGCACCACGTCACCGAGACCTGGAAGAGCATTGTCCGCCAGCCCTACAACCGGAGGGAAGAACTGGTCCGGCTGGCCGACCACGTGGCCAACATCGCCGCCAAGCACGAAGGAAGCGAAATCGAAACCGAAAAGGGGCGGCCCCATCCATCCGATATCTTCGACTATTTCCGGGAGAAGAAAGAAATCGAAGCCTCCGGGGAGATGCCCGCTTTGCTCCAGAACTACCTGGACAAGCATGATTCCGTGAACCTGACCGCACGCGCGCTGACCGAAAACGGCCTGAGTTTCAAAGCCGCGCCGAAGTTACACCACCGAAAATAAGATCTGTCGCAGAGGGCGCAGAGCTCGCAGAGAAAAAATAATCATGACCTCCCGCAGAGCCGGAGGTAAGAAAAACAGTGAACCCCTCAAAGCGGATTGAAATGGGCACTTCCTAAAGGTGGCCTTCGGTCGGGTGCCAGGCCCGGGGGCAAGGACCTTCTGTGCAAAAACCATGAGGCAGCTTCCATTCCATGGAGTGGGCGGGCCAACCGTTTGAACCTCCGATGAAGGGGTTCTCTCCTTGTTGGAGCGACCGGCCGGTCGCCCGATCGGCCCGCCGCACCTTGCGGAATTCGGTCGAAGCCTCCAGAAGAGGGCCAGCCCGGCCGATGCTTTTTGCCCTGAAGTTCCTTGCCCCCGGGCCACAACCCAAGCATCCCGGAAGTGTCAAACACTGGGAGCCCCTCGGCAGAGCGGGGGTTTACCTTAAGGAAATTAAAAGAAAATGGTTCGAGGAAGAAGGACGGGGCTGGCTTTGATGAGGGGGATGGGTCAGATATTCAGTTTCATTCCATCGACGGCCAGGAGGATCTCCCCGGAGAACTCCTGACCGCATTCTTTCCGGATGTCGTGCCCTCCGAAAACCGGGTAGAAGTGGGTGAGGAGGAGTTTTTTGGCTCCCGCCTCGCGAGCGATTCGGCCGGCCAGGGTGGGAGTGAGGTGTCCCTCTTTTTTCCTTTCATCGGGGAAGGAGCACTCCAGGACCAGGAGATCCGCTTCTTTTCCCAGGGTGACGATATCCCCGCAATAATCCGTATCCCCGGAATAGGCTATCGACCGGCCTTCGGCATTCACCCGGAAACCGATGCTGCTTGTGGAATGCAGCATCGGCCGGGTCTGGACCGAAAAATCCTGAAAATCGATCTCGCCATTCCCGGCTTCATGCAAGGAGAGGGGATAGGTGTGGGCTTCGATCCAGTGACCGAATATCCCCCGCATCTTTTCGAAAAAAATCTTAAGCCCGACGGGCCCGATGATATGGAAGGGGTCGGAGCGGGTGAAATCCACGGTATAGTTCATGGCGAAGAGGAGGGGAATCAGGTCGATGACGTGGTCGGGGTGGAAGTGGGTGAGGCATTGAAAATCCACTTTCCGGAAGTCCAGGCCCAGCCTGGGCATCTGGCGCAGGCTGCCCCCGCCGCCGTCAAGCAAGATCAGGTGCGGTCCGAAGGAAAGGGCCAGGCCCGAAGGACCGCGGTCAACCGTGGGAATGCATGTACCCGAACCCAGAACATAAAGTTCCATACTTTATTGGACACCGATGAACACAGATAAACACAGATGAAATAATAGAGTGGAAAGAGAAACTAAACGACGAATCGTCTACATTACGAAAAGACCTTTTATGAAGCACAGATCAACCTGAATGAACGAACATTAGAATATTTTATGCCAAAAAGCAAATGGGGTTTTTTTAAAATCTGTGTAATCTGTGTTCATCTGTGTCCCATTAAGGTTTTAGGTGGCTTTTTGGAGAAGATACCCCTCGATGAAAGCGTCCAGGTCCCCGTCCAGCACCGCGTCCACGTTGCCCATCTCGAAATTGGTGCGGTGATCCTTGACCAGGCGGTAGGGTTGGAGGACATAGGAGCGAATCTGGCTTCCCCAGGCGATGTCCTTTTGGGTGCTATGGAGGGCTTCGGCCTTCTCTTCCTGCTCCCTCAGCTTCAGCTCATAGATGCGGGCTTTCAACACCTTCAGGGCCATGGCTCGGTTCTTGTGCTGGGACCGCTCGTTCTGGCATTGGACCACAATCCCCGTCGGGAGGTGGGTGAAGCGCACCGCCGACTCGGTCTTGTTCACATGCTGCCCGCCGGCTCCGCTCGAGCGAAAGGTGTCAACCCGGAGGTCTTCGTCCTTGATGTCAATCACGATATCTTCGTTGATTTCCGGATAGACAAAAACCGAGGCGAAGGAGGTATGGCGCCGCTTGCCGGCGTCGAAGGGAGAGATGCGGACCAACCGGTGGATTCCCACCTCGGCCTTGAGGTAGCCGTACGCATACTCTCCCGTGACTTCAAAGGTGGCGCTCTTGATCCCGGCCTCCTCGCCCACGAGGGTGTCGATGACTTCGGTCCGGAATCCCTTCCGCTCCGTCCACCGCAGGTACATCCTCAAGAGCATGCTGGCCCAGTCCTGGGCCTCGGTTCCCCCGGCCCCGGAATGGATGGAGACGATGGCGTTGTTCCGGTCGCTCTCCCCCCCCAGCATGCGTTCGAACTCCGCCGACTGGAGGTCTTTCTCCACCTGGGAAACCTTGGCCGAAACTTCCTTCAGGGTCTCCTCGTCGTTCTCTTCCTTGGCCAGTTCGAAATACCCCTTGGCCTCCTCCATCTCGGCCTTCAGCTTCTCCCAGAGCTCCACTCCGGAACGCAGGGCGGTCCTCTCCTTGAGGATCTTCTGCGCTCCTTCGTTGTCGTTCCAGAAGTTAGGCTTGAGGGTTTCCTGCTCGATCTCGGCGAGGCGGGCGATCTTGGCGTCTAAGTCAAAGATGACCTCGGAGGGCCTGTACTTTCTCTTCCAGGAGAGGAATCTTACTCTCGACTTCGTTCCACACGGTCTTCCCTTCTAAATCGGACCCAGAGCAAAAAAATCGTCGTGAACCCCATGCAGAGGTAGCTGAAGAGGTCCCCGAACTGAGTGTAAAAGCTCCATCTCTTCTTGAGATATAGGATACCGGAAAGAATCGACTTTGTAAAGATCTCCGAGGTCTGGAGAATCTGTCCGCTGGGGTGAATGAACCCCGAAATTCCGGTGTTGGCAGCCCGGGCGATGGGGACCCGGTTTTCGACGGCCCGCAGGGCAGCCATGGAGATGTGCTGGTAGGGGGCCGCCGTGCGCCCGAACCAGGCGTCGTTGGTGATGTTGACCAGGAACCGGGCTCCCCGGTCCACGAACTGGCGGGTCAGTTCGGGGAAGATGGCCTCGTAGCAGATGAGAACCCCGAAATTTCCCTGGGGGACATCCAGGTTCCGAACTTCATCCCCGGACTGAAAATCCCCCATGGCGCCGATGATTTCCCGGGTGAATCCCAGAATGCCCGAGAGCGGGGCATATTCGCCGAAAGGAACGAGGTGGATCTTGTCGTACCGGCCGGCCGCCTTTCCCTCGGGGGAGATGTGGAAGGCGCTGTTGTAATAACGGGTTTCCCGGCCCTTGTGGTCGTAGGCGGGTGAGCCGAAAAGGAGATGGGTTCCCATGGTCCGGCTCAACTCCAGGATTCGGGACTGGTAGGGAGAGGAATCCTGGAAAAAGAAAGGAGTTGCCGTCTCAGGCCAGATGACCAGGTGGGGGAAAATGTACCGGGTCCTGAGGGTGAGGTCCACGTAGGTCCTCAGGGTCTCTTCCTGGAATTTGGGCTCCCACTTCACATCCTGGGGGATGTTTGCCTGGATGAGGGCAATGCGGACCGGAGCCCCTTCTTTATTCTCCGGACTCATTCCGGCCAGCCGCCAGTAGCCATAGGCCGCGGACAGGACCAGAAGAAGCCCGGTGGCCAGAATTTCTTTATGGACCGGCTTCCAATTCCGATCGATGAAGGCTTCCAAGAGGCGGTAAATTGCGGCGTTGACCAGGACGATCAGGAAGGATACCCCATACACTCCGGTGATGTCGGCGATTTGAACCAGGGGAAGGGTGAGATACTGGGAGTATCCCAGAAGCTCCCAGGGAAACCCGGAAAAGAGAAAGCC
>JAPLIW010000246.1 GCA_026388915.1 Deltaproteobacteria bacterium | reverse complement strand
GAAAGACTCATCCGTATCCTTGGGCTTGTGCTGCCAGTCCAGGGGTTTTTGAAGCACCTCGACCCAGGTTTCTCCCTCGCGAGTGGAAGTGCCCAGGATTTGCCCCCCCGCAAGGATATTTTTCCCCCGGTACTGTTCCGGATTCTTGATCAGCATCTGAAAAGTCAGGTTGGGGTCTGCCATATTGAGAGATTCCTGGGGGATGGCCTGGGTACAGGCCGTCAGAAAGACCGCCAGAAGGATCAGAATGAATAGCCTCATGAAAAATCTCTCCTTTGCCGTTAAAATTCCAGGGAGAAGGTTTTTTCGTCACCTTTGCGTTTTTATTATTATACCAAAACTTTTCCCCCTTGGGAAAAATTCACCTCTTGAGGGCTTTTCGCGATCGATCCCCGGGTCGCTTTCCCCTTGAAACCTCTGATTCCTTTCCTTTCACTTGTCGGATAAAATGAATGATAGAATCCAGTAGGGGCGATCCGGCGGGTCGCCCAATGGCCCGCCGCCCTCTGCGGAAGCCGAACGGAGCGCCCGGGAAAAGGGCTTACCCAGTCGATGCTTTCTGCGCGCAAGGCCCTTGCCCCCGGGCCACGACCCAGGCATCCCGGAAAGGTCAATCCCGCCACAGGCGGGACCCCCGGCAGAGCCGGGGGTTAACCCAAAGGAAATTATCCCGCGAAGGAGGACCGTCATGGACCAGGAGATTCGGCCGGAGCTAGCAGCGTTTGCCAAGGCCATGGAATCCCGGCTCAAAGAGAATGCCCACCGGGGGGACTGGAGGACTTTCAATTTTTACTACCTGGCTGCTTGCCTGACGGCCAACCTCGGGCACATGATCCGGGCTTTTCAGGCCGACAAAGCGGATGCGGTGCTCCAATCCGCAACCGACGCGGCCAACTACGCCATGATGATTTCCGACCTTTACGGTGGCTTGGTGGTCAAGAAGAAATAGGAGATGGGTGGACGGAAATCTCCATTGCCCCCCTTTCCTAAAGGGGGGTTGGGGGAGATTTGTGAGGATGGTTTTCCAAACCAAATTCGCTTCCCCGGATGTCGAGTTTCCGAACGTTCAGGAAATAAACGGCGATGATGGATCCTTTCTATCTGAAACTCCTCCTGGCCTTCGCGGTCGGCGGCCTGATGGTCACGCTGGCCACCGTTGCCGCCGAAACGCTGGGAAGCAAAATGGGCGGCCTCATCGGAGGCCTGCCGACCATGGTGGCGACTTCACTCTTTTTTATCGGATACGCTCAGAGCCCCCAAATCGCCTCGGAAGCAACCGCTACCATCCCCCTCATCATGGGTTTCAACGGCCTCTTCCTGGTGGTCTACGTGATCCTGGCCAAGTGGGGAGCCTGGGTGGGGATGATCGCCGCCCTGCTCCTGTGGTTCGTCTTCGCCTGGGCGGTTTTTTCCCTGGGAATCAACAGCTTTGCCCTCTCCATGGTGATATTTATTCTTTGCCTGTTGGGAACCTATCACCTCCTCGAAACCAGATTTCGTCTCCCGTCCACGGGGAAATTGAATATCCGCTACACCCCCTTTCAGATCATCTCCCGCGCCCTCTTCAGCGGGGCGGTCGTTTCCGCCGCCGTTTACCTGAGCAAAGTGGGCGGCCCGATCTGGGGGGGGATCATCGCTCCTTTCCCCACAGTTTACATATCGACCCTGATCATCATGGCCAGATCCAAAGGCGTGGAATTCTCCCGGAGGATCACCAAGTCCCTGCTGGTCAGCGGGATGGTCAACGTGGTGGTCTACGCCACCGCCGTGCGGTATTTTTACCCGCTGCTCAGCCTGGCTCTTGGGACCCTCCTGTCTCTGGCGATAACGGCGGCAAGCGCTTATGGAACGTACTGGTTTATGAAGAACCGAATGAGATGACGCCTGAAATGCGGAATGCGGAATTCGGAGTGCGGAATGAAGAATGAAAAACGGGAGCGCAGGGGGTTGAAGTCCGGAGATCAATAAGCGACCCATTTTGATTGAATATCCACATTCACAAATCTGCGGCGAAAGGAGGGGGAACATGGGAAAGACCGGAGAATACGGTTCTTACGATGCCCTGGGGCTGGCCGAGTTGGTGCGCAAGAAGGAAGTAAAACCCATCGAACTCGTGGATACGGCCATCGAGCGGATTGAGAGATTAAACCCGACCCTCAACGCGGTGATCACTCCGCTCTTCGACCAGGCCCGGAAAGCGGCTGCGGGGGATCTGCCTCGAGGTCCTTTCACCGGAGTCCCCTATCTCCTGAAGGATATCGGGGCCACCCTGGGCGGGGTCCGGATGACCATGGGAACGGCCTTCCTCAAAGACTTCGTGCCGGACCACGACAGCGAACTGGTCGCCCGGCTGAAACGGGCGGGGCTCATTATCGTCGGGAAGACGAACACCCCGGAATTGGGGATTCTTCCCACCACGGAGCCACGCTTTTTGGGCCGCACCCGCAATCCCTGGAATCTGGGCCGAACCACCGGCGGTTCGAGCGGAGGGTCGGCCGCCGCAGTGGCCGCCCGGATCGTTCCCGCGGCCCATGCCAACGACGGCGGGGGATCCATCCGCATTCCCGCTTCCTGCTGCGGGGTCTTCGGTCTGAAGCCGACCCGCGCCCGCAACCCCCTGGGTCCCGACCTGGGAGATATGTTTGGAGGATTGATCGCCGAGCATGCGGTTACCCGATCGGTACGGGACAGCGCCGCGATCCTCGACGCCACCTCCGGCCCCGACATCGGGGATCCCTACTGGGCCCCGCCCCCGGCACGGCCCTTCCTTCAGGAAGTGGGGGCCAACCCGGGAAAGCTCCGCATTGCTTTTACCGCGTCCGGGGTCGAAGGTCTGCAAATCCATCCCGACTGCATAGCGGCCGTAAAAGACGCAGCCAAACTTTGCGCGGACCTGGGACACGAGGTGGAGGCAGCCTCTCTGCCGGTCAACCAGGAATTAATAAAGCAGGCCTTCATGGTGCTCTGGACGGCAGGATGCGCCTGGACCATTGACGGATTGGCCCTGGTCGCGCGGAAAGCCCCCTCTCCGGACCAGTTCGAGCCCTTAACCTGGGCCCTCTATGAGATCGGCAAGAAACAGAGCGCGTCGGCTTACCTCCTTTCTTTAACCCTGCTTCAAAAGATCGCCCGGGACCTGGCCCGCGCCACTCTGAAATATGATGCGTGGATCACCCCTACTTTGGCCGAGCCTCCGGTACCCCTGGGAACTTTTGATTCTCCCCCGGAGAATCCCCTCCACGGCTATCGCCGGGCGGAGACCTTTGTCCCCTTCACTCCCATCTGCAACATCACCGGCCAGCCGGCCATGTCCATGCCTCTCTTCTGGAACCAGGAGGGGCTGCCGGTGGGGACTCATTTCATCGGGAGGTTCGGGGACGAGGCGACCCTGTTCCGGTTGGCCGCCCAGCTGGAAGCCGCACGGCCGTGGGCTGGGCGACGGCCGCCGGTTTGCGCTTAACCGGGGTTTACGGGGGATCAAAAAAAATATTTCCTCATCTAAAAGGGCAAAGGGTTTGGTAAGCCCTGAATAAAACGAGCATCGATATGCCCGTTAAGAAAGGGGGTTTTAACCATGGCGGGCAAAACCTATCATGAGGTAAGTTGCCGGGATGCGGGGGCTGATTGCGATTTCAAGGTCCGCGCCGAAAGCGTTTTCCTAAAAGCATTTACCGGGCTTTAAGGGGAAAGGATTTCCGGGCGATTCTCTGCTCAAATTCTTTGCGGGTTAGAGGGGTGCCGAGTCGTAAATTGAAAAAATAAGTTGCGCGTTACGATCCAGGGAGGGGATAAAATTGCATTCCCCAGGTGGGGGTGGAGTTTCCTTCGGGAGATGGCTCCTGGCTCAGTGTTTCTTTGATCAGGGTTTGATACTGGCTCTCTTTCAGCACGAGTTTGGAATGGAACCCCTCCAAAACCGTGCCGGGAAATATTTCTTTGGAGACCTGGATCGTGGGGGTTTCTTTTTTATGGCCCTCCTCGTGGATCTTCTGGATCTTGCCCTGAAGGGACTCGATGGTCCCTTCCAACTCCTTGATCTGGGATTGGAGAGGGGTGATCTTCTCCATAATGAGGTTTTCTTTTCCCATGAGCGTCCGGAGGGGCTCTTCCGCGCTTTTCACTTTCTGCTCTAATTTTTCCAGTTCCCGCTGGGCCTCAGCCAACCCGGGGGGGTCGTTCTTCTCTTTTAATTCTTCCATCTTTTTTTTGCAGGACAGCTGTTCCCCCGCCGACTGGTCCCGGATCTGCACCCGCTTCACGATATCTTCTTTCAGCCTGTCGGAAGCCTGGTTCAGAACCTCGACGGAAGCTTTCAGCTTTTTCTTCTCGGCCTCTTTGGCCGCGATCTCCCCCCGTATGGTCTTGATCAAACTCTGAAGATGGGCATCGACCCCCACGATCAAAACGCACGGTTTGGAGGATTCAGACCCGATCTGGGCCGCCGCCACCCCCTTGGTGGCCAGGATTCGGGAAGCCAATATTCTTCCCGCCGGCTTGGCAATGACCGCTCCGCTGGTTTCGATTTTGGAATCGATGATTTCCCGCTCGACGATGATATCTCCCCCGGCCTCAATCTGGGAGGATTGAATGAACCTGGTTTTCAAGTTTCCTCGGCAAACCACTTTCGCCCCGATGATGCCCCCGTTGACGACGATATCGCCCTCCGATTCCACTTCCGCCCGGTGGATTTCTCTGGCCGCCAGTCTCCCGGCTTTCACCTGGAATCCAGCCTCAATGCCCCCGCTGACATCAACGAAACCGTCGAAACGAACGTGGCCCGTCTCCAGCCCCACGTCACCCGGGATCTTCAGCTCGTTGATCACACTCAATCTTCCGTCACTCGAGACGGTCGGGCGCCCGTTCCTCTGGGCGTAGATCTTCAACCGGTCCTCTGAAGCTTTGGTTCCCGGCCCGGGGAGCAAGGGGATATCCTTTGCCGGCTCCACTGCCAAGTTTTGGCCAAAAACATCCTTTCCCGGCTTTGCTTTGACCAGGGGAACCTTTTCCCCCAAGAGAGCCCCTTCTTTGACCTGGGGGATCTCTCCCTTGTCTCTAAAATCAATTCCCCCCCCGGCCTTAATAATGCCTATTCGTAAAGGATCTTTGTCAAAATGGCAGGTGACTTGGGCGTCTTTTCCTGGTTCAGGCGGGGTCCCCTGGGCCACCAGGCATGGGTCTTTAAAAAAGGCGCTGCTTTTCAGGAATTCTTCTAAGGAGGGATCTTCGACAAGTCCCTGGAGGATTCTTTTTTCCTTTAGAAATTTCTTTATATTTTCAACGGTTACGTTCTCCTTCCCCTCCCCTTCGAGGCGCAGAAAAGCCTTGAGCCGGTCCTCTGAAACCACCAAGTCGAAAGAAGGAATTGGCGGCGCCTTCCCCTCAGATCCTTCCGGTGAGGCAGGCTGATTATTGACTGGGTCCTTAGATTGTGTTTCCGGGTTCAAGGCCATCTCCCAACACTCCCCACCTAGTATTTCGTCAAGATCTTGGATATTCTTAATTTTTCTCCGGCTTTTTTTTGCCCGGGGGAGATTCTGGCTTCGACCTTGTTGCGGGCAGGCCTTCCCCGGAAAACTCTCTTTCCGTTGAAGGGTCTTTACCCCCAGACTTTAATCATTCTTTCCTCCGGAGTGGCATCCCGGTATTCCCCCAGCCACTCGAATACCTGCAGGATGACCCCCAGGGGATTCCGGGGCCCGACCAGGACCTCCTTGCGGACCCCCTCGATCTCCACGTAGTTGGAAGTCTTCACCCCGTTGGCATGGAGGTGATCCATGAATTTCTTGATGTCGTCCACTTCGATCCCCATGTGCTGCAGGGTCTCCCCGGAACGCTCGATGTGCTTGGCCACGAATCCTTCCGGGCCGGTGGATTCCAGGAAGGAAAAGATGTCTTCTCCCAACCGGAAAATGGCCACTTTGTATTCACCTTTCTCGTTGATGTTTTCCACGATAAACTTGGCCCCGAAAAGGATCCCCAGTTTTTTCTTGGTCTCCTCCAGGTTCTTTACCGCGATGGCCATGTGATCAACCTTCTTAAACATTCCTTTTCCTCCTTATGAGATTTTTTTGTCGCTTCTGCCAGGTAAACCGCTTCATTCTTTCAAGAGTATTCAAGATGGAAACTTATTTCCAGCGAAAAAAGAGGGAGTAAAGTCTATTTTCAAAATGAAAGATCTGACCCCCGCACAAAACCCCAAAACCCCGATATTTCCACTTTGGCCTGGCGCCGGGAATCTATGATGTTGACAGAAAAAAACCTAAATGGTATCGATTTTAGGAAATGAAATTTCTGTTTTTTCGGAAAACTGAATTTTAAGAGGGAAGTCAAGATGCAGATCGCCAAAAGGCTGGAGCCACTCAAAGGTTTCTTTATTATGGAGATGAACATCCGCATGGGCAGGATGAAACAGGAGGGCCGGGATGTCATCAACCTGGGGGTGGGCGACCCGGATTTTAATCCTCCGGATTATCTTCTCCAAACTTTGCAGGAGGCGGTGGGGCATCCGGAATATCATCACTACCCCAGCTTCTACCCCATCCAGCCGCTGAAGAATGCCATCGCTGGCTGGTACAAGCGCCGTTTCGGAGTGGATCTGGATCCCAACAGCGAGGTCCTTCCCCTCCTGGGCTCCACGGACGGCCTCTTCATGGTTCATCTCTGCCTGATCGATCCCGGAGACATCGGTTTGGTTCCGGATCCCTCTTATTCCTCCTACCCGGCGTGCGTACAACTGGCCGGCGGGCTGGTGGAAAAAGTTCCCCTCCTGAAAGAGAACGGTTTTCTCCCGGATCTGGATAAGATCCCTTCCGAAGTGGCCCGAAAGGCCAAGATGATCTGGATCAACTATCCCAATAATCCCACGGGGGCAACCGCGCCGCCGGACTTTTTCAAAAAACTCATCGCCTGGGCCAAAGCATATAATGTGGCCGTGGTTTCGGACAACGCCTATTCCGAGGTTTACTTCGACAACCAACGCCCGGTGAGTTTCATGGAATTTCCCGGGGCCAGGGAGGTGGGGATCGAGATCCACTCCCTTTCCAAGTCCTACAACTGCTGCGGATGGCGCGCCGGAATGGCGGTAGGGAACAAAGATCTCTTGGCCGCATTGGCCAGGATAAAAAACCATTCCGACCGGGGCATGTACTATCCCATGCAACTGGCCGCCGTCAGAGCCCTGAACAGCCCCGACGACTTCAAGGAAGGGCGGAATCGAATCTTTCAGGAACGGCGGGATGTACTGGTGGAAGGGCTGAACAAGATCGGCCTCAAAGCGTTTCCCCCCCAGGCCACTTTTTACCTCTGGGCCAACGTCCCCCAGGGGTATACCTCTCAGGATTTCTGCATCCAGGCCCTGGAGGAGACCAACGTGTGGATGATCCCGGGCTCCGTGTACGGTCAGTATGGGGAAGGATACCTGCGGATCGCCCTCACCCATTCGGTGGAACGGTTGAGGGAAGCGATCCGCCGTCTGGAAAAGTTTATGGGGAAGTAAAAGGCCGGATGAGAACCAAGAGCACTTCTTTCCTCCAATGCACCAGCAAATGCGGCGGGAGATTCCATGGCTGATTCCAAGGCTGATGTTGTGATCTGCGGAGCGGGGATTGCCGGCATTGCCGCCGCCTACCACCTGAGCGTCAAACACCGGATTCAAAGGGTATTGCTCGTGGATGAAGGTTCGCCCTTATCCCTTACCAGCGACAAATCCACGGAGTGCTACCGCAACTGGTGGCCTGGACCCGGCGATGCCATGGTCCGGCTGATGAACCGCAGCATCGACATCCTGGAAGAACTTGCCCGGGAAAGCGACAACCGGTTCCATCTCAACCGGCGGGGCTACCTCTTTGTCACCGCGGATCCGGACCGTATTCAGACTTTCAAACAGGTGGCCGAAGAAGCCGCCAGTCTGGGCGCCGGAGCAGTACGTTACCACAGCGGAAAGGCTGAAGATCCTTCCTATCATTCCGCTCCATCCCAGGGCTTCGAGGGCCAGCCCACGGGCTCGGATTTGATTACCGACCCAGCGCGGATCCGCAAACATTTTCCCTACCTCTCCGAACGCACCGTGGCGGTGGTCCACCCCCGGCGCTGCGGCTGGCTCAGCGCCCAGCAGCTGGGAATGTACATGCTGGAACGAGCGCGGGAACACGGGACCACTTACATGCAGGCCCGGCTGGAAAAAGTGGACCTAACCGGAGGGCGGGTGGAGGCGGTGCATCTGCGAGAGGGAAGCAGGGATATCCGGATTTCTACCGGGTTTCTAGTCAACGCCGCCGGCCCGTTTTTCCCCCATGTGGCCCGGATGATCGGAGTTGAGCTTCCCGTCTCTCATGAACTCCATATCAAGATCGCTTTTCGGGATCCCCTCCGGGGGGTCGGCCGCGATGCTCCCCTTTTGATCTGGACCGATCCTGCGATGCTGCCGTGGTCTGAAGAGGAGCGCGTCACGATGGCCCGGTCGGAAGAAACGAAACATCTTCTGGATAAATTCCCCTCCGGGGTTCATGCCCGCCCGGAGGGCGGCCCGGACAGCGACGTGGTCCTCGCCCTTTGGACCTATGATGTCCGGCCGGTGCAGCCCGTCTTCCCCTTCACGGTTGATCCGTTCTACCCTGAAATTGTCTTTCGCGGCCTGGCGGTGATGATTCCGGGGCTGAGCACGTATTTTGAGCGTATGCCCAAGCCGGTGGTGGATGGGGGTTATTACACCAAGACGCGGGAG
>JAPLIW010000720.1 GCA_026388915.1 Deltaproteobacteria bacterium | reverse complement strand
ATTTGGATGAGTCGGATGGTAGTTTTGGAGAACAGATAAATTGGCCGTTGGGTGTGTGGTGTATTCCATACCTTGCGGCCTTTTTTTGTTTGGCCGAAGCGATATCCTGACTTGTCATAGAAGCATGAAGCAGAAGGGAGGGATATCGCTGTGGGTGAAGGATCGGTGAAGTGGTTCAACGAGAAAAAGGGCTACGGATTCATCCAGCAGGAGAATGGGCAGGATCTGTTCGTCCATTACACTGCGATTCAGGGTGACGGCTTCAAGACCCTGGCCGAAGGCCAGAAAGTCCGGTTCGAAGTCGAAGATACGCCCAAAGGCCCCAAGGCCAAAAACGTCCAGGTCATTCAGTAATTTTATCGATCTGGTCCAGAAAAAAACGGCATCCTGCGAAGCGCGGGATGCCGTTTTTTTAGATAATAAAAAAGAGTTCAGGCCTCTTCTTCTTCCGCTCCCGGGGAGTAAGTCAGCCCCCGGTAGGTGAGGTCCTCATCCGCCTTTCTCTGGAGGCGCATCTCTTGCTCTAATTTTGCCTGGCAGGAGACATCATACCGAGCCAGGGGCATTACCTTCAGGCGTCCAATTCCAATCCGCTCTCCGCATTCTTCGCAGATGCCATAGGTTCCTTCCTTCAACTTCTCGAGGGCCTCGTTGATGGCGAAGAGTTTTTCTTTATCCCTTCCCGAAAGAAGAAGGGAGAGCTCCCGGTCCCGTTCATCTCCGGCCTGGTCGATGATATCTCCGATATCGGACTGGGTGACCAGAGCTTCCGGAACGGGACTCTCGGATATGCCGGCCAGCAATTTCTCCCGCATATCCATCAGCGCTCTGCGAAATCCTTCTATTTCATCCTTCGATTGAGGCGAAAGAACTTCGGGAGACGGTTTGACCGCCTTCATCATGGGCTTGCCCTTCTTTCTCAATACCTTCTTCTTGACCTGCTTTTTCTCGGGCCGCTTTACGGTCTTCTTCTTGGCGGTTGAGACCGGCTTCTTGGCCGAGCCGCTTTTCTTTTTCTTGGGCTTCGCGGTCGCCATGGAGGGATTCCTCCCTTCCAAGAAAAATGAGGGATTTAATTCCGTTAAGCAGACATAATCTACTGTTTTTCCCCCCCTTGTCAAGAGTAAAAATCATCGGGGGGAGAAAAAAAGATCCTTTTCCCGAATCTTCGCCATCCCTCATTTCGGGGCCGCCGTGAAGGTCAGCGGTTTCCTTTCACCCGGCAGCGACCTCACCCATGACCCGGAAGAAAGCTCTGAAAAACTCTGCATCGGCAGGCTGGGGGGAAAACTTCAATGAATGGGGGGATTAATGGGCGGGACCCAGAATTTTCCCGCAAAGGTCATAGGGCCTTGCGTCCGTGATTCGGACTTTCACCATCTCTCCGGGGCGCGCGCCTGCCCCGGTCAGGAAAATGGTTCCGTCCACCTCCGGAGCCTGCCCCGGGGTTCTTCCTTCCCACAAAATCCCGGGAGCGTTTCCCGGCCGCTCCACAAGCACGGGGACCCGCGACCCGACCATGGCCTTCTGTTTCTTCAGGGATATCTTCTTCTGCAGGCTCATGATTTTCCGGTATCGTTCCCGCCTGATTCGGTCCGGAACCTGGCCTTTCAGGGAGGCGGCCGGAGTGCCCTCTTCCCTTGAATAAGGGAAAGCTCCCAGGCGGTCAAACTGAGCCTCTTTGACAAATTCCAGCAGCTGGCGGAAGATTCTTTCCGTTTCTCCCGGGAATCCCACCATGAGCGAAGTGCGCAGGACGACCCCCGGAATCTCTTTTCGAAGCCAGTCCAGGAAATCCGGGATCCTTTTTTCCGGCGCGGGCCGGTTCATGGCCTTCAGGATCCCTTCGTTCGCATGCTGCAACGGGATGTCCAGATATTTGCAGATCTTCTCCTCATCGCGGATCAAGTGGACCAGTTCCGGGGTGATATGGGCCGGATGGGCATACAACAGCCGAATCCATCTCAGCCCCTCGACCTTCACCAGTCCCTTTAAAAGTCTGACCAGCCCGGCTTTGTCCCTCCGGTCCCGTCCGTAGGCGGTGATGTCCTGGCCGATGAGGTTGATTTCCTTGACTCCCCGGGAAACCGCCTGCTTGGCTTCCTGGAGGATCGAAGAGACGGGCCGGCTGCGAAGCTTTCCCCGGAGGCGGGGAATCACGCAGTAGGAACAAAAATTCGCGCATCCCTCGGAGATCTTCAGGTACGTGCTTCCGGGAAAAGAGGTGTGGATGCGGGGAGTGCGGTGATCGTAGAGGAATTCAGGGGCGCCGATCACCTGCTTCTGCCGCATCTTTCCCTTCTCCAATTCCTCCAGGAGATCGGCGATCCGGTGAAACTCCCCGGTTCCCACGAAGAAATCCACTTCCGGCAACTCCCGAAGCAGTTCTTTGCCGTACCGTTGGGGAAGACAACCGGTCACCACGAGCTTTTGCGCCTTCCCCTTCTCCTTGGCCGCGGCCATGGTCAGGATGGTTTCGATGGACTCCTCCTTGGCCTCGCGGATAAAGCCGCACGTATTCACGATGACCACGTCGGCATCATCCGTGGCCGAGGGAGCCCACCCCTTTTCCCGCAGCAGGCCGAGCATGACTTCGCTGTCCACCAGGTTCTTGGGACACCCCAGGCTGATCATGCGGACGGTCTTGGATGAAGGACGCATGAAGGAGTTACTTTCCGGTCTGGCCCGCGGGAGAGGCCCCCGGCAGGTTGAAGACTTCCACCCCTGGGGGCGGGGTAAAGGTGAAAAGGGAATCGGAGAGGCGGTTGTCAAACTGAATCTTGGAAAAGGTGATCTGGGTGGTATTCCCCATCACATCCTGGATTTTGGCCTGAAGGATCTTGTAACTCTCCCGGTCCACGAGGAGAAAAAGCTTTTCCAGGCTCCCCTGGATTTCCTGGGGGGTCAGCTCCAGCGAATAGGGTTCCTTGCCGGAACGCTCTTTCGCCCAGCGGGCCCGGAAATCCCTCTTGAGGTTGCCCAGCCCGGCCAGAAAGGTGGAGGGCACTTTTCCCTGGACCGCCTGGGACATCTGGCTTACCATGGCCTGCTTGTCCTCGGCCCGGTAATTCCAGAGGGCCTTTCCGTCGGAGATGATCTCCTGCTTAAAGGGCTTCTGGTAGGCCCAGCGCATCTTTCCGGGCTTTTTGAAGTATACCGTCCCTTCGGACGACTGCTTCCTTCCCAGGCTCTTCACCAGGGATTCCTGGACGAACTGGGCCTTGAAATCCTCGTGACGGTCATACTGCTCCTGTACTTTGGTCACGATCTCATCCAGAGAAGGGGTTTGACTTTGGCTCTGGGCGGGCCAAAGGCACATAATTAAAAAGAGCACAGCCATTCCGCCTATTTTCGCGCTTGCCGTTCTTTTCATCTTCTGCCTTGCTCCCTCGCCGAGGATGGGATCCACTTTTACAGCTTCCTGGCGTAGACTTCCCGCGGCCTGCTGCCGTCGGCCGGGCCGACTACACCTTCCTGCTCCATCTTTTCGATCATCCGCGCCGCCCGGTTGTATCCCACCCTCAGGCGCCTCTGGATCATGGAGATGGAGGCCTGACGCGTATCCGTGACCAGGGCCACAGCCTGGTCATACATTTCATCGTAGCCGTCCGCATCCGCTTCCGGAGTCCCTTCTTTCGCCTCCAGGATGGACTGGTCATAGACCGGTCGTCCCTGTTTCTTCCAGTGCTCCACCACCCGGAGGATCTCTACCTCCGAGACATAGGCCCCGTGAACCCGAGTGAGGCGGGACGTGCCCGGGGGCAGAAAGAGCATATCCCCCGATCCCAGGAGATGCTCGGCTCCGTTGGCATCCAGGATGGTGCGGGAGTCGGTCTTGGAAGAGACCTGGAAGGAAATCCGGGTGGGGAAGTTCGCCTTGATCACCCCGGTGAGGACATCCACGGAGGGACGCTGGGTGGCCAGCAGCAGGTGAATGCCCGCCGCCCGGGCCATCTGGGCCAAACGGGTGAGAGAGGCTTCCACGTCCCGCGCCGAGACCATCATCAGGTCGGCCAGTTCATCGATGACGATGTAGGGGAGGGGCTGGCCGGGCTCTCCCCCCTGTCCTTCGGCCTTTTCTCCTTCCGGGGGCAGGGGCAGGGACGGCTTCTTCCGCTGTTCTTTTTTCTCTTTCTCCACCTTCTGGTTGTACCGCTCGATGTTCCGGACTCCCTTCTCGGCCATCAGGCGGTAGCGGACCTCCATCTCCTGGGTGGCCCAGCGAAGGACCCTGGCCGCCTCTTTGGGGTCAAAAACGACCGGATGGAGGAGGTGGGGAATCCCGTCGTAGATCGACAGCTCCAGGCGCTTGGGGTCGATCATCAGGAACTTTACCTCTTCCGGGTCGGCCTTGTAGAGGATGCTGCAGACCATGGAATTCAAGGAGACGCTTTTCCCCGTGCCCGTGGCCCCCGCGACCAGGAGGTGGGGCATCTTTCCCAGGTTGGTGACAAAGGGGGTTCCGAAAATGTCCTTGCCCAGAGCCAGGCTGAGCTTGGATTCGGAATTGAAAAAATCTTCCGCGCCCAGGAGATCCTTGAGGTAAACCGGTTCCCGGATGGAGTTGGGAATCTCGATTCCCACCGCAGCCTTTCCGGGAATGGGAGCCACAATCCTCACGCTGATGGCCCGCAGGGCCAGGGCCAGGTCATCGCTCAGGCCGACGATCTTGTTGATCTTCACCCCGGGGGCGGGCTCATACTCGTACATGGTGATCACCGGCCCGGGCCGGACTTCCACCACTTTGCCTTCCACGCCAAAATCCGACAGTCTCTTCTCCAGGATTTTGGCATTGGCCAGGAGGCTTTCTCGATCTACTTTGACCTCTTTCTGCTCGGGGTTCTCGAGCAAAGAAAGGGGAGGCAGGACGTAAGAGCCCCGGAAGTCCAGGAAGGGGAGGTGCTCCTGTTTTTCCCGCACCACCACCGGGGGTTTTTCTTTGGGCGGCTCGACGGATTGATCCACAATTACCGGAGGGATGGGCTCTTTAAGTTTTTTGGCCTCCTCTTTCTTCTTTTTTCTCCGGGCCTTCAAAAAATCCTGCCACTTCTCAATGGCTGAAAAGTACAGCTGACTCACTCCCTGGCTCACCTCCATCCAGGAAAGGTTGGTGATGACCATCATACACACCACCAGGGCCAGGGCCAGGAGCAGGGCTGCCCCAATAAGATTGAGAAACCTTTCACCCGTATGGGCGATGATGCGGCCCAGGGCTCCGCCGCTGTCAAAGGCCCCTCCCAGAATACTAATCTTTCCCAGGCCGAGGGAAAGGAGCCCGTTGACCGTCAGGAACAGGCCCATCCAGGAGACGACTTTCAAGGGTGGCAGGGAGATCTCCGGAGAGCGGATCAGCTTCAGGGCCAAAAAAGCGAGGACCAAAGGCCAGAGGAAAGCGGTTAACCCGAAGATCTGGAAAAAGATATCGGCCAGGTAAGACCACGCCACCCCTGCCAGGTTGGCGGTCTTTTGGGGGTCAGAGGGTTGATTGTTCAGGGAAACGTCGTCGGGATTGAAGGAAAAAAGGCTCAGAGCCAGCAGGACCGCGAGGGCCAGGAGGGAAATCCCGAGGATCTCCCTTTTCAAATTTGACCGGTCTGATGAAGCTGCCTTTCCCATTTGAAAAAATGATAATCCGGAAAAATGGGAAAGTCAAAAGAAAACCGAGGAGTACGGTATTCAGTGTTACTAATGAGACCATAATTATCTGGACGGGGATTTGGTCTTTAAATCATCCTGGATTCCGGCTTCCGCCGGAATGACTATAAAGAGCCATGCCTTTCTAATATCCGTCACTCCGGGGAAAGCCGGAGTCCAGTTCGAGGTTTTCAAAAGGAAAGGTTTTCCAACCAATGATGTTTAGACTATAATGGACTCCTTAGTAAGTGTTAAGTGTTGATTGTTGAGTGGTGAAGGCCCCCTGCACCCTGCACCCTAATTTTTAGCCCGTGGCCCCAAGTCTCTCCAAGAGTATTCCGTAAGCCTTCTGGCCCCGTTCGAAGCTGGAGAGCCGGAAGAATTCGTTGGGCGAGTGCAGGCGCTCGTCCTCCAGGCCAAAACCGAAGACGACGGTGTAGGCCTTCAGATGTTCGAGGAACATGGCATTGGCCGGGATCGTCCCGCCGCTGCGGATTTTGTAGGGCTCCTTGCCGTAAAGGTCCTTGAGGACCAAGGCGGCGATTCCCAGTCCCCGGTGATCGGGGGGTATGAGATAGGGGAAAGATCCGCCGCCTTTATCGATGGTTACCTTCACTCCCGGCGGAGCAACTTTATGGATGTGTTTCACAACCAGATCGGCGATTTGGGCAGGATCCTGGTCGGCCACCAGCCGGCAGGAAATTTTGGCGTGGGCCGTACTGGGCAGAACGGTTTTCAGGCCTTCGCCCTGGAAGCCGCCCCATATGCCGTTAATCTCCAGGGTCGGGCGGGCCCAGGTCCGTTCGTACGTGTTGAATCCGGGCTCCCCGAAAACGGAGACCGACCCCGGCTCGCGCAGAAACTCAGCCTCCTGGAAAGGAATTTCGGCCATCTCGGCTTTCTCCTCTGCGGTAAGGCGCCGGACCTTGTCGTAGAACCCCTCCACCATGATCCTTCCCTCCCGGTCGTGCAATGAGTCCAGGATCTGGACCAGGGCGTGGATGGGGTTCGCCACTGCCCCGCCGTAGGTGCCGGAATGGAGGTCATGATCCGGCCCCTGGATATCGATGAAAACCGCGCTCAGCCCTCGAGTGCCCAGCACTAGGCCCGGGTGGTCCTCACTCCACTGGCCCCCATCGGCGCTGAACACCATGTCGCAGGAAAAAAGATCTTTATGGGCCGCGATCAGATGTTGCAGCTGGGGACTTCCGATCTCTTCCTGGCCTTCGAAGAGGAATTTCAGGTTTAAGGGTAACTTCCCGACGGTCTTGAGCATGGCCTCGACGACGGTAAGGGGGATGAAGAGGTTTCCCTTGTTGTCCGATGCCCCGCGGGCGTAGATTCGGCCGTCCTTGATGACCGGCTCAAAAGGAGGGCTGTCCCACAGGTTCAGGGGGTCAACCGGCTGGGTGTCGAAATGGCCGTAGATCAAAACGGTCGGCTTGCCCGGGGCATGGAGCCACTCCCCGTAGACCACCGGGTGGCCGCCTGTGGGCAGGATCCGGACGGACTCGACCCCCGCATCTTTCATGCGCTTTTCCACCCACTGGGCCGCACGCTGTACCTCGGCCGCATGCGCGGGCAAAGCGGAAATACTGGGAATCCGCAGGAAGTCCAGCAGCTCGTTAATGAACCTTTCTTTATTCTTATGCAGGTAAGTTTCCCATGCGGCCATTTCTCTAATCTCCTATCTTTCGGAGTCTTTGCTGCAAATGGATAAGAATCGGGATTATATTAACCTGGAATGGCCAAGATTTCCAGCGGGGAAAATCAGGAGGCGGGTTTAAAAAAGCGGACGAACCCACTGCACCGCTCCCCTCACCACAAAAACCCGCAGCGTGTTGCAATTCGGGTCGCAGGGGAAGAGGAAGAAGCCAAGCCTATTGGAACTGAGACAAACGGTGGATCCCACGATTACTTCTCCATCTTTAAAGGTTACTTCAACTTTCAGTCCGTGTATAGGGACGGCATAGGGAAAGGTCTTTTGCTCTTGATACTTCGGGTCGCCCGCAAAATCGCGGACGATGAACACCCCTTTCAATTCCGGGATTCGAATCTCCACCATTTGCCCCGTATCTTTGGCTTCCACCGGCGAGATATGGAAAATGTCCTTTTTGGGGAAAAAATTCTTGGTGTATCCCTTGACCATCCGTCCGTTGCCATAGCGGGCAACAATTTTTGCCGGTTCCATCTCCATCCCTCGTTTGGCGGATTCAATCCCCTGAATACTAGAGGCAAGAACTATGCCGCTCGAGGGAAGGCTTATATTCTTATAAGCTATGGAATTTATGTTAGTTTGGAAGAGATTGATGGACGGCAGCGATTAGAATTGGAATGGGTTCTATGGAAAAACGGATCCTCGGTCTTTACAGTTTTACAGAGTCGACAGCGTTTCAACTCTCCTCCTTCCTAACCTAAAGTTCCTGTCTTTCCTAACATTGAACAATCAACCCTGATGATCTCGTAAAAAGTCTCTTGAAGCGTCACCCCGGCGGAAGCCGGGGTCCAGAACGTCTTGAAATAACTGGATTCCGGCTTTCGCCGGAATGACGAATTCTATGGAATTGCGACTTTTTACGAGATCATCAACCCTGAGCCCTAATGATTCAACACTGGGGCTCCCGTACCCTCCTCCCCCGCATCTTCCATCCCGTCATCTGGTCTTTCGCCCCGCTCCTCGCTCTCAAATTCCAGTTCCGTTCTTCCTTCTTTCTGATTTTCGATAATCGTCTCCCGGACTCTCCTCATCAAACCTCTCGATTCCTGGTGGGACAGGTCGCGGGTGGGATTGGGTTCGCCCATGCGGATGTGCATGGTTCCGGGCCAGAAGCACCAGCCTTGCCGGGGAAGCATCTCATAAGTCCCGATAATCGAGATCGGTACAACCGGGACCTTGGAGTGCCGGGCCAGCAGAAAAGCCCCGCGCTTGAATTCCTGCACCTCCCCGTCCGGGCTCCGGGTTCCCTCGGGGAAAACAATGATGGAAATCCCCTTCTTGAGGAGGGAAGGGGCCTTCTTCAGGCTCCTAAGCGTCGACTGAGCACTCTGCCGGTCGATGAGAATATGGCCGGAGAAATACAGAACCCAGCCGAAGATGGGGAACCAGAGGAGGGATTTTTTGGCCAGGAACCGCACCGGGAAAGGAGCAGCCGAAATGAGCGCGGGTATATCCAGGATGCTGGCGTGGTTGGAGACCAGAATATAGGATTGATCTTTCTTCAGGTTCTCCATTCCTTCCAGGCGGATATGAATGCCGTTGGTCCTGAGAAGCCAGTCGACCCAGAGGCCCTGGAAGAAGGAGGGCCATCGGCGGGAGCGGTCCAGGAAACAGCTGGCCAAAGCCGGCGGGCCGAGAATAGCGGTGTAAATGGCGGCGGATAGGACCAAGAATAAAGCGCGAAGAAAAGCAGGAAGTTCGAAGGAGCGAGAAGGATTCATGATGAATCAACAGGCGTGGGGGCGGATTTGAAACCCGCCCCCACAGGTCATTTTTTCAGGAACCCTATTTCTTGATTAACTCGTAAAAAGTCGCAATTACATAGAATTCGTCATTCCGGCGAAAGCCGGAATCCAGTTATTTCAAGATGTTCTGGACCCCGGCTTTCGCCGGGGTGACGCTCCAAGAGACTTTCTACGAGATCATCATTTCTTGAAGGCCATGTCAAATACCACCATAAGTTCGTCCGTGCGGGCTTTCCAGTTCAACCGTTCATTGACTCCATAGATGTCAATCTGCTGGTAGGCCCACGCCCATAAGACTTCTTCTTTAATGACCTTGACCGCATCGGAATAGATCTTCT
>JAPLIW010000486.1 GCA_026388915.1 Deltaproteobacteria bacterium | reverse complement strand
AAAAAATCGAATTAGTTCTTTTTCACGTCATTCCGGCGAAAGCCGGAATCCAGTGTTTTCAAGGATTTACGAACTTACTGGACCCCGGTTTTCACCGGGGTGACGGCTGAAAATCAATTTTTTCACACCTTCGGGGAGGGTGGGGGTGGGGGTGATAAGGGCAAGGGGCGAGGGAGCTTCTAGATCAGAACTGTCTAGTTCATTGTATACGACAAATTCTCGAATTTTATTGAGGAAAAAGGAGTAAGAAATGAATATGCATGTCATTCGGGGGATTTTGGCGGGTCTCCTGGTTTTCTTCCTGTCGGGAGCGGCCTGGGCCCAGCACGGCCACAGCCATGGAGCGCCGGCGGCGAGCAAAGGAACAGAAGCCAAAGATAGCACTCCGGCAAGGGGGTCGGTGCAGACGGTTACCCTGGAGGGGGTAAGAATCTCCTTGGAGGTTATGAGCCTGGGCGATCATATGAAGCACACGACCAAAGGATCCGCCCATGGCGACGCCGATCACAGCAAGAGCCATTCCCTGATGGTAACTATCCAGGATGTGACCTCCAAGGAAATCATCAGCGATGCCAAGGTTACTTTTGTGATCTCGGGCCCCTCCGGAAGGAAGGACAGCGGGAAGCTGACTTGGTCCGGGGACCACTACGGGGCGGGGGTCGAATGGAAGGAAAAGGGAAAATACCAGATCCAACTCCATATGGAAAGCGGAGGAACGGAGCGGGAAGCCGAGTTCATCTATGAATTCAAGTAAAAGCTCGTGTCCTTACGGAATCCACAAGCGGGAGGGCGGAAAAACATGAAGATTGCAGCCAGACTCTTTTCTTGGATGTTTTTCGTCTTAGTCCTGCAGGGCTTCCCGTCCCCTTTATGGGCTCAGGAAGGGAAACCTGCGTCGTTGAAGCTCAATGATCTGATCGAAGCAGCCCTGGAGAAGAACCCGGATGTTTTGGCCGCCAAAAGTAAGTGGGAAGTTTTCAAAGAACGCCCTCCTCAGGCCGGAGCCCTGGATGATCCCATGCTGGGGCTGGGGATTGTCAACCTGCCGGTGGATACCTTCAGTTTCCGGAATGAAGATATGACCATGAAAGAGATTTCCGTGACCCAGCGGGTGCCTTACCCCGGGAAACGAGGCCTTCGCAGCGAGATGGCTCAGAAGGAGGCCGAGGCGGCGCTCAGCGATTTTGAGGAGGCCAAAAACAAAGTGTCCCGGGAAATGAAGATGGCCTACTTCGATCTCTTTTATGCCAACCGAGCCATCGAGGTGACGGAAAGGAACCGGGAGATATTGAAGCTCTTGAATCAGATCGCCGAGACCCGGTACTCGGTGGGGGAGGGGATTCATACCGACGTTTTAAAAGCCCAGGTCGAGCTTTCCAAGATGATCGATGAGCTGATCATGCTGAACCAGAGTAAACGGACCTTGAAAGCCAGGATCAACACCCTTCTCCATCAGCCGCCCTTTGCCCCCCTCGGGGACCCTGGGGAAGTAATGCCCGAAAAATTTTCCGCCGACCCGGAGGAACTAGTGGAGACCGCCGCCAAAAATCGCCCTTTGCTCCAATCCATGAAAAGAATGGTCGAAAAAAACCAGGCCGGATTACGGCTGGCGGAAAAGGAAACCTATCCCGACTTCGATTTCAAACTGGCGTACGGACAGAGGGACGACGGCCCGATGGGCAGAAGGGCGGATATGGTTACGGCCATGGTGGGCATTCCCTTGCCTCTTTGGTACAAGAGCAAACAAGAGAGAAAGGTGGCCGAATCCCAGAAAGATATCCAGTCGGCAAAAAACCAGCTCGCGGCCATGACCAATGAAATCCGTTTCATGATCAGCGACAAACTGACGGAAATCGAGAGGGTCGAAAAACAGATGGAACTCTTGAAAACCGGGATCATTCCCCTGGCCACTCTTTCCCTGGATTCCGCGATGAGCTCCTACCGGGTGAATAAGGTAGATTTCATCACCGTGCTGGATAGCCTGATGACGCTGTTCAAATATGAGATCCAATATTACCGGCTGCTCGCCGATTCGAGAAAGAGCATCGCCGAGATCGAGATTGCAGTAGGCAAGTCATCCGTAGAGGAGAAAAAGGGATGAGACGTTTCCTGATCCTATTTGTCGTGACCCTGGGTTTCCTGCCTCTGGTAGGGTGCAGCGAGCAGAGGGAAAAGATTGCCGACCTCTTCCGATGGGGCGATCAGGAGATGAAGCACGAAGTCAAGAAGGCGGATGCCAAAGCTGCGGAAGATCTGGATATGAGCAAGATGACCGTGGAGGGTTTAAAGAAGCAGGGAGTCAAGATGACCGAAATCCCTTCGGATGCGGTATTCGTTTCTCCGGAGAGACAGCAGATCAGTGGAGTTCGTTTCGGAAGGGTTGAATACCGGAACCTGGAAAAGATCATCCGCACAGTGGGAAGGATGGAATTTGATGAGAAAAAGATTTCCACCGTAAACCCGAAAATCGGGGGTTGGATCGAGGACCTCTACGTGGACTATACTGGCAAGATGGTGCGCAAGGGGCAACCCCTGCTGACGATTTACAGCCCGGAACTGGTGGCCGCCCAGGAAGAAGTGCTGCTGGCCCTGAAAGCCAAGAAGATTCTCGGAGCCAGCCCCATCGCCGACGTGGCCGAAGGAGGCGATAGACTATTGCAGGGGGCGCGAAGACGGCTGCTCCTCTGGGACATCACCCCCAAACAGTTGGAGACCCTGGAGCAAACCGGGGAGATCAAGAAGAGCATGGTCCTCTATTCCCCAGTGGATGGGTTTGTCATGGAAAAGATGGCCTACAAAGGGATGGCCCTCATGCCGGGAACGGCGTTGTATAAAATCGGCGACCTATCTTCCATCTGGGTCATCGGGGATATTTATGAATACGAATTACCTTTCATCAAAATCGGGGACCGGGCCAAGATCTCCCTGGCGTATTACCCCGGGGAAACCTTTGAAGGGACCGCCACATACATCTACCCCTCCTTGGACCCGAAGACCCGGACGGCCAAGGTTCGGTTCGACCTTCCCAACCCGGAGTTCAAGTTGAAGCCGGAGATGTGGGCCAACGTGGAGCTGAAAAATCCCCTGGGGCGAAAGCTGGTCGTTCCCGAAGATGCGATCATGGATTCGGGGACCATGCAGATGGTCTTCGTGGACCGCGGCCAGGGGCATTTTGAATCGCGACATATTCAGGTGGGCTCCAAAGTGCAGGGATACTACGAGGTCCTCTCCGGATTGCGGGAGGGGGAGAGGGTGGTGACCTCGGCCAACTTCCTCATCGACTCCGAAAGCCAGCTCAAAGGGGCTACGGGCGGGATGGGCGGACATCAACACTAAATGGTTGCTCGTTGCTGGTTACTCGTTACTTGTTTCAAAAAAACCAGCAACCAGGAACCAGCAACGAGTAACCAGTAACGGGTAACGAGTTCATGATCACCCGACTCATCGAATACAGCGCGAAGAACCGATTTATCATCTTCATCTTCACTTTCTTTGCCATCGCCTGGGGCGTTTGGGCCTTGAAGAATACCCCCCTGGATGCCATCCCGGACCTTTCCGACGTTCAGGTGATCATCTACACGGAATGGGCGGAACGAAGCCCGACCCTGATCGAAGACCAGGTCACCTATCCCATCGTCACTTCGCTCCTGGCCGCGCCCAAAGTGAAGGTAGTGCGGGGGTTTTCCTTTTTCGGCATTTCTTTCGTTTATGTGATTTTCGAAGACGGGACGGACATTTACTGGGCCAGAACCCGGGTCCTGGAATACATGCAGGGCGTCTCGGCGAAGCTTCCGCCCGGGGTTACCCCCACTCTGGGACCGGATGCTACGGGAGTTGGCTGGGGTTTTGAATATGCCCTGGTGGACACCTCCGGGAAATACGACCTCTCTCAACTGCGCACCCTGCAGGATTGGTATGTTCGCTATTGGCTTCAGTCCGTTCCCGGAGTTGCCGAGGTGGCTTCCATCGGAGGATTCGTCAAGCAGTACCAGGTTCTTATCAATCCGGACACGCTCAACGCCTATCGAATGCCCATCATGACGGTGGCGGACAACATCCGCAAGGGAAACCGGGATACAGGGGCACGGGTCCTGGAATTCACCGGCCGGGAATACATGGTCCGGGGCCGGGGTTATATCCAGAGCATCGCGGACATTGAAAATATCGTCGTGGGAGCGGACGAGCGCGGAACGCCCATCCTGGTGAGGAATATCGGAAAAGTAGTCCTGGGCCCGGACATCCGCCGCGGCTCAGCGGAACTGGACGGAACCGGCGAGGTCGTGGGTGGGATCGTGGTGGTCCGTTTTGGGGTCAACTCTTACGATGTCATCCAGCGGGTGAAAGAAAAGGTTAAAGAGATCAGCCCCGCCTTGCCCAAAGGGGTAAAGATCGTAACCACCTATGACCGGTCGGATTTGATCGAACGGTCCATCGCCAACCTGAAGGAAAAGCTCATCGAAGAGTCGATCATCGTCAGTCTGGTGATCATCCTTTTTCTCTGCCATTTCCGTAGCGCCCTGGTGCCCATCCTTACCTTACCCATTGCCATTCTGCTGTCCTTCGTGGGGATGTATTACATCAACCTGGGTTCGAACATCATGTCCCTGGGGGGAATCGCCATCGCCATCGGGGCCATGGTGGATGCGGCCATCATCATGGTGGAGAATGCCCATACGCGGCTGGAAGAATGGGAGAGGGATGGAAAGCTTATCGACCGCACCGAGCTCTTGATCCAGGCGGCCAAGGAGGTCGGAAGGCCTCTTTTTTTCTCTCTACTCATCATCACCGTCTCTTTCCTGCCCATCTTTACCCTGGAGGCCCAGGAGGGCAGGCTCTTCAAACCCCTGGCCTTTACCAAGACCTTCGCCATGTTTTTCGCCGCCTTCCTCTCCGTGACCCTCGCCCCCGTGCTCATGGTGATCCTCATTCGGGGGAAGATTATTCCCGAGGAGAAGAACCCCATCAACCGCTTCCTGATCTGGGTTTACGAACCGGTCCTCCATTTCGCCCTGCGCTGGAAAAAGGCCATGCTGGCCCTGGCCCTCCTGGCTATGTTGGCCACCGTACCTGTCTTCCTGAAACTGGGTTCAGAGTTTATGCCCCCCCTCTACGAGGGAACCCTTTTTTACATGCCCACCACCCTCCCGGGAGCTTCCATTACCACGGCCAATCAGATGCTGCAGGTGCAGGACAAGATCATCAAATCCTTTCCCGAGGTGGAATCGGTCTTCGGCAAGGCCGGAAGGGCGAATTCGGCAACGGATCCCGCTCCCCTGGAGATGTTTGAAACGGTGATCAATCTCAAGCCGGAAAAAAATTGGCGGCCCGGGATGACCGTGGAAAAGCTGATAAACGAGCTGGATCAAGCGGTAAGGATGCCCGGGGTCTCCAACGCCTGGACTATGCCCATAAAAGCGCGGACCGATATGCTCTCCACGGGAATCCGCACGCCCGTGGGAATCAAGGTTTTGGGTCCGAAGTTAGAAGAGATCCAGCGAATCGGGGAGCATCTGGAGACCGTCCTGAAAGACGTTCCCGGGACCCGGAATATCTTTGCGGAACGAGTGACGGGAGGATATTACTTAGATTTCAATATCCGGCGCGAGGAAATTGCCCGATATGGCCTCACGGTCGAGGATGTAGAGGCCGTTCTGGAGACGGCAATCGGGGGAATGACCGTGACAACTACCGTGGAGGGCCGCGAACGGTATCCGGTCAATATCCGCTATTACCGCGATTTCCGCAGCGATCTTGAGCCGCTGAAACGGGTCTTGGTTCCAACCATGGGCGGGGCCCAAATCCCCCTTGGGCAACTCGTGGATTTAAAGCTCTCCTCGGGGACCACTTTGGTCAGGAGCGAGGAAGGGGAGCTGGCTGCCTATGTCTTTATCGACGTCACCGGGAGGGATATAGGCGGGTATGTCACGGAGTTGAAGAAGATCGTGGCCGAAAAAGTGCAGGTCCCGCCCGGCTACCATTTAGTTTGGAGCGGCCAGTATGAATACATGGAGCGGGCCAAGGAGCGGCTGAAGATCGTTATTCCCCTGACTCTGCTCATTGTTTTCATTCTGCTTTATTTCAACACGGCTCATGTAGGCAAGGTCTTTATTGTGCTGCTGGCGGTTCCCTTTTCGCTGATCGGCGCCTTCTGGTGCATTTACCTCTTAGGGTATCATCTCAGCGTTGCGGTTTGGGTGGGGATTATCGCCTTGGCCGGAGTGGATGCCGAAACGGGGGTGATCATGCTTCTATACTTGGACAACGCCTATGAAAAACGGAAAAGCCGGGGGAGAATGGACAGCCTAAAGGATTTGCAGGAAACGATCAGCGAGGGTGCAGTAAAGCGGGTTCGTCCGAAGATGATGACCGTGATGGCTATCATCATGGGGCTTTTACCGATTATGTGGAGCCACGGAGCCGGGGCTGATGTGATGAAGAGGATCGCCGCACCGATGATCGGGGGAATCGTAACTTCGTTCATTCTGGAGTTGGTCATCTATCCGGTGATTTTCGAGATGTGGAAGGGCAGGACGTTGAACCGGCAAATCAAAGAACCAGGAAAGGAAATCAAGCCTGCCTGAGGGGAGACCGGGTCCCCGGAGGCGGAGGAGATTGAAGTATAATGTGTAAATCGATCAAACAATGGATTGGGGTGGCTCTTCTCCTCCCGGCGCTGCTGCACGGGGATTCCCTGCGGGACGGGCCGGGGAAGGAATGGGCCGAGCCGTCCGCAGGTCCGCAGATGGTCCAGCCCGGGAATTTTCCGGAGGAGGAATCTTTTCCGGCGTGGCTGCTGTCGATTACCGAAAAAATCGCTTTTGAGCACGGGCTTTCTCCGCGACTGGTGAAGTCCATCATCCTCACCGAGTCCAAAGGAGATCCACGGAAGGTTTCCCCCAAAGGGGCCAAGGGGCTGATGCAACTCATGCCGGTGGTGATGCAGCACTACCAGGTCAAAGATCCCTTTGAGCCGGTAGCCAACATCCAGGCGGGAGTCCAATACCTGGTCAATCTCCTGGAGGAATTCTCCGGCGATCTGCCTCTGGCCCTGGCGGCCTATAACGCCGGACCTACGGCGGTACGCAAGTACCGGGGGATTCCCCCCTTTCCGGAAACCCAGGCCTTTGTCCTCCGGGTGAACGAGCTGTTTCATTCTCTGGAGCCCCGGCCGAGGGTTGTGCATCGGGCGATGAATTCCGGCGGGGAAGAGCGCGCGGCCGTCGATTCCCGCCCGACGTCGTTCAGCGGAAGCCCCAGGAGTTTCTTCCTGGGGCTGAAAAAAATGCGGCCGGGATTATCTGAGGTGCAGATCCAGTGAGAGCGCTCCCTTTCGGCTTTTTCCTTATGGCCTTGATCTGGTTTCTTCCCCTTCCGTCGGCGGCCCAGCATTCCCATCAGCCGGGCGCGGGGGCGGGGCAAGAAAAGAAAGCACCCCCTTCGGCCGAGCCGGAGACGTCTTCCACCCGGGTCTTCCTCCTGGAGGGGGGTATCAAAGCCGTGTTTTCCATCGCCCCCATGGGCGAGCATAAAAAGATGCTCCAGGCTATGAAGATGAAAGTCGAGGTGGATCCCCGGGCGACCCACAACATCACCGTTTCCCTGACTGATACGCGGGCCAACCAGCCCGTCTTGAATGCGGTGGTCAAGATGAAAGTGATTTCTCCCCAGGGGAAAGAACAGGTAAAACTGCTCGACGCGATCCCGGCCATGAACCAGTACGGGCAGGATTTCGACCTGACGGAGAAGGGGAGGTACCAAGTTTTAATTCTCTTCCGGAACGGGGGGAAAAAAACCGCGGCGGGTTTCTATTACCGGCTGAAGTAGGCTGCCGATCCCCGCGGGGATAAAGCGAAAGAAGAACGAGCGAGGGGATACAGAGAAAAAGATACCGCTGATCAAAGGAGAATCGGATATGGAAAAAATCAAAATCCAGGGAATGAGCTGCCAGCATTGCGTGATGGCGGTGACCAAAGCGCTGGGGGCGATCCCCGGAATCAAGAACTTGAAAGTGGACCTGGCCAAAGGAGAGGCGAGTTTTGAGAACAGCCAGAATGCAGGCCGGGCCAGTATTCGGAAAGCCGTGGAAGACGCCGGGTACAGGGTGGCGGATTAATAATTCACGCCGCTTGCCCACCTTCACTTTCCGGAAAGCAGATCAATGTCCAGAGATTATAGGCCGTGCCTGGCCCGGGGGCAAGTCCGTGGTTCTCGGCATGATGAGGCACGGATTCTTTCATCGGTCCGGGCGGAAACGGACCTGGGGTGCGCAGACGGACAAGTGTTTACCGCCCTCCTCTGCGGAAGGAAAGTGATCTTTCATCGAACTTTCTCCACCCGCCGATCCTGCCTTCAAACCACGGCCTTGCCCCCGGGCCACAAGAAAAAGCATCTTAAAGGTGAAGGTGGGCAAGATTCACGCCGATCTTGACATTTTTCATAAGGTTTTATATAAGAACTCCATATCCACCCGGAGGCCGTCATGAGACTTTCCACCAAGAGTCGGTATGGAGTTCGTGCCTTGTATGACATCGCCTATCATTCCCAAGGCCTCCCGACCCCGATCAAGGAAATCTCCCGGCGCCAGGGGGTCACGCCCCGATACCTGGAGCAGATTTTCCAGCGGCTGAAGAAGGCTGGAATCGTGAAAAGCGTCCGGGGCCCCAAGGGCGGATACTATCTTTCGCGCAAGCCGGAAGAGGTCGTGGTCAGCGACATCATTCGGGCGATGGGGGAGTCGATCGAGCCCATCTTCTGCGCCCGTCCCCTCAAGGGAAGGAAGAGGTGCCGCCGGGAGTCGAAGTGCGCCGCTCAGGTGGTCTGGCATGAAGCCGGCCGGCGTCTGGTGGAGTACTTCAATCCCGTGTCCCTGGCCGGCATGTGCCGGATGGCCCGGGAATTGAGAGTTGAGAAGCCGGTGGATAACCGGTTGAGGGTTTTAAGCTGAGCAGGAGGGCCCTGATTTTTTTTCTTGACAGAGATGATCGAGTTTAAATAAAGTATTAAAAAGCATCTTATCGAGAGTGGCGGAGGGACTGGCCCGAAGAAGCCACAGCAACCGGTCCCGCCTGAGGCGGGATGCTGGTGCTAACTCCAGCAAGGTAGGGATACCTTGGAAGATAAGGTGGGATGGATGGAAAGTTCAAGCCCCTTCTTATCAACCAGGAAGGGGCTTTTTTTATTCCGCGAAAGAAAGGAGGTGAAGAAGATGGACCGGGAAAGCGACATGGCGGAAGGCGATATGGGCATGTGTGGGTCAACCGGGAACATCCATCCTCCTCTGGAAGGGAAACGAAGAGGAAGCCGCAAAGATCGGCGGAATCATAAAAAAAGAGGAGATCGAAAAAGGAGCCAAGTGAGATGAGTCCTTACAAGGTCAATAAAACCATCGTGGAGATCAATGAAAAGATCCGCAAGGGGAAGGCCGTGGTGGTTACCGCGGAAGAGATCATCGGAATCGTGGAAGAAAAGGGTCCGGTCAAGGCCGCCCTGGAAGTGGATGTGGTGACGACGGGAACCTTCGGACCCATGTGTTCCTCGGGAGCATTCATGAATTTTGGCCACACTCAGCCGCGCATCAAGGTGGCCAGGGCCTGGTTGAACAACGTCCCGGCCTATGCCGGGGTCGCCGCCGTGGATATCTATCTCGGAGTCACGGAGCCGGCTGAGGATGACCCCTTGAACAAGGTCTACCCCGGAGAGTTCAAGTACGGAGGGGGACACGTCATCCAGGACTTAGTCGCCGGAAAGACGGTCCTTCTGCGGGCCGAATCCTACGGGACGGACTGCTACCCGCGGAAGAAACTGGAAAAGGAGATCACCCTCAAAACCCTCCAGGAAGCCTTCATCTTCAACCCCCGCAACGCCTATCAGAATTACAATTGCGCGGTCAATCTCTCGGACAGAACGATTTACACGTACATGGGGGTCCTGCGTCCCGCATACGGAAACGCCAATTACTGCAGCGCCGGCCAGCTGAGCCCGCTGATGAATGATCCCCTCTACCGGACGATCGGCATCGGAACCCGGATATTCCTGGGCGGGGGACAGGGGTTCATCGTCTGGCGAGGGACCCAGCACAACCCCCACGTGAAGCGGGGTTCGAACCAGGTCCCCCGGGGGGGCGCCGGGACCCTGTCGGTACTGGGAGACATGAAACAGATGAGCCCGGAATGGCTGGTCGGGGCCAGCTTCCAGGGATACGGCTGCACGATGATCGTGGGCGTCGGGGTCCCCATCCCGCTGCTGAATGAAGAAATCGCCCAGTTCACCGCGGTCAAGGATGAGGATATCTACACCCAAATCATTGACTACAGCAAGGATTACCCGGAGGGCGGCCCCACCCAGAGCCTGGGGGAAGTCAGCTATAAACAGCTCAAGAGCGGCAAGATCAGGTTCAACGGAAAAGAGATTCCCACCAGCCCTCTTTCCAGCTACCCCAAAGCCCGCAAGATCGCCGAGATCCTGAAGGAGTGGATTCAAAAGGGAGAATTCACCCTGGGCGAGCCGCAGCAGATGCTTCCTTCGGTGAGCCCGACAAAGCTTTAATCGGGATGGAGGGTGCAGGGGGCAGGGTGCAGTGGCGAGAAACGAGCGACCAGCTGCGGAGATTTTTATTCCTGCACCCGGCCCCCTGCACCCTCAAATGTGCAGCTCGATCACATCCCCGTCCTTCAGGACGTAATCCCGGGGGACCATCTGGCCGTCGTACTTTTCCTTCCCCCAGATGCGGGCGAATTTTAATTTATGGGCGAAGTCCTTGTGGATGTGGGAGGCGAAGTCCAGGACCTTGCTCCCCTTGGGCAGAATGACCGGATCGTCCCAGTCCGGATTCTTCCCCGGCGCCTTGGTGTAGGACCGGACGATGTCCAGGATGGAAAAAATTTCCTTCTTGGCCTCCTCCAGGTTCAGGTTCTCCTTGGCGGAGATGCATAGCACCGGGTATTCCTTCGCGAACCGATCCAGCAGCTGGCGGCAGTTTTCCTGGGCTTCCTTCAGGTCCGCCTTGTTGCCGATCAGCAGGGCTCTCTTGGGGTATTGACCAATCTCCGGCTTCCTCTCTTCCCCCTTTTTCAATACCCGGACCCGCCGGCGGTTCAGCTCTTCCTGGATTAATTCAATCTGCGTCCCGCAATCCTCGGTCAGGTCCAGAACGATGGCCAGGGCGTCGGCATTCCGGATCAGGTTGGCCAGCCCGGTTTCGGCGAATTCATCCATGAAGGGGGGAGAATCGACGATCTGAACCTGGATGTTTTCGAACTTCATCATTCCGGGAAGGGGAGCCCGGGTGGTGAAGGGGTAATCGGCGATCAGGGGGACGGCGTTGGTCAGGGAGCCCAGAATCTGCGACTTCCCGCAGTTGGGCAACCCCACCAGGGCCACCTGGGCGGCCCCTTCCTTTTTCACCGCGAAGGGATCGACCTGCCGGGAGGTGGAAGAGCGACGCTGCGATTCCTCTTTATGCTGGGAAAGGCGTTTGCGCAGCTGGCCAATCAGCTTGTCCGTCCCCTTGTGGTGGGGAATGATGGCCAGCATCTCCTCCAAGGCCAGGATTTTTTCGGGCGTGGTCTTGGCCTGTCGGTAGCGATCTTCCGCTTCTTTGTATTGGGGAGGGAGGTTCGCCGGCATTATGAAGACCGTGAAAAGTGATTTCGTAGGGGCGATTCATGAATCGCCCCTACAACTCCTCTCATGAGTCGGTCATTCCGTCATATACGACGGCTTTGAAAAATTCACAAGCCTCGCAGTCCTTCATCTTTTGGGCGTGCTTCCCCCGGGCCCCGGTGGGACACTTCGTCCCGGCAATGGGCCAGCAGAGACGGCCGTAGTCCGGATAGGCGGGACAGCTCTGCACGCGTTCTTGGCCGCAGCCCATTCTTTCCCAGCACTGCTCTTTGCCTTTGAACTTCATCATGGGTCCTCATCAGTTTTTGTGTTAATATTATTATAAACAAGACTCCAACTCAAGGGGGGAGAAGAGGATAAGTATGTCTGTTATCCTGCGGGTTGGGGTTTGGGCCTAAGGATTTCTGATCATCATCCTGAGGCGACCTTCATTTTATCGGGTCGGGCCTGTCTGTATGGAATTGGCAAAGGCAATCCTGGGCATCCCGGCGGTACTTATCGATGGTCTTTTCTCTCCGGCCGCTCTTTGCGGAACAATGGCCGGAGTTTCATAGAAATGGCCCTTCCCGCCGAGCCGGATGATCAGAAATCCTTAGGCCCAAACCCCATGAGTTTCAGTACCGGGGCTATTTCGCCCGCGTTTTTTAGGACGAATGGAAAGGAGTTAAGAGAAAAAATATGGCCACAGTAGACTGTCGGGGAATGTCTTGCCCCCAGCCGGTTTTGGAGACGAAGAAGGCTTTGGAAAAATCAGGCCCGGAAGGAGTCCTGGTCCTGGTGGATAATCCGGGTTCCAAGGAAAACGTGCGCCGGTTCGGGGAGAGCCAGGGCTGCCAGGTCGACATCACGGAAGAAAAGGGAGTCTTCCGCCTTCGCCTGCAAAAGGCCGGAGCCGCGAAGAAAGAGCCGATGCCGGAAGAGAAGAAGGCCACGGGGAAGACAGACCTGGCGGTCTTCATCGAATCGGATTCCATCGGCCGGGGATCCGAAGAGTTGGGAAAGATTCTGATGCGCTCCTTCCTGCACACCCTGGGGGAAGCGGAGTTCAAACCGGCCAAGATCATCATGGTTAACAGCGGGGTAAAGCTGGCCGGCGAAGGATCTGATGTCCTGGAAGACCTGCATCAACTCTCCCGCCGGGGGACGGATATCCTCTCCTGCGGGACCTGCCTGGATTACTTCGGATTGAAAACCAAGCTTCAGGTAGGCAGGATTTCCAACATGTACGAAATCCTGTCCTCCCTGGCCCAGGCCGGGAAGGTCCTAAAAATGTAAACCATGCCGGGAATCGCCGACCGTAGGGGCGACCGGCCGGTCGCCCTTAGATGGGATTGATGAATCGAAATTCTTACATCAAGTTTGGGTCGGGCTGGAAAGGGATGAACGGAATGGAGTTAAGGGAAACCATCGAGCTAAGGAAAAGCATCCGGGCTTTCCGCCCGGAACCTGTGCCCCGCGAAGGGTTGCAGGAAATCATGGAGAAAGCCCTGAGAGCCCCTTCCTGGGGAAACACCCAGCCCTGGAAGGTGACCATCGTGGGGGGAAAACCCCTGCAATCCTTAATCGGGGAATGTGTCCAGAGGGCCCTAGCTGGCGGGGCGTTCGGCCCGGACCTAGAAATGCCCAAGGGCTGGCCGGAAGAATTGGACCGGCGCTACAAGGAAAACGGGAGAAAGCTATTTGCCGAGCTAGCCATCGAACGGGGAGACCAGGAGAAACGGAATGCCCACCGGCTGAACATGTTCCGGTTCTTCGGGGCCCCCCAGGCGGTTTACCTCCACCAGGAACGAACCCTTGGCCCGTATTCCATCTTTGATGCCGGGCTGCTGGCCCAGAATATCGCCCTCCTGGCTGCCGAGAAGGGCGTCGGAACCTGCTTCCTGGGGGTGACCGTCTTATATCCCGAGGTCATTCGCCAATACACCGGAATCCCCGAAACAGACCGTATCCTGATCGGCCTAGCCGTCGGCTACCCCGATGACGATGCGCCCATCAATCAGTTCCGGAGCGAACGGGTCCCCATCGAAAACGTGGTCAGGTGGGTAGACTGAGAAAAGACGGCTGAGGCGAATTCGAAAGAGTCAAAATAATTCAATCTTTAAGTCGGATCCCTAGCATCAACTTTAAGGGAGGATGTGATGCCCCTTTCATCAGAAGAAAGAGAACAATTAACAAAGGCGAAGTTTTTACTCGAAAATCCCAGTCTCGCCGCAAAGATCACAGGCGCAATCGGAACTCCAATCGAAAAAGGATTTGGGCGGTTACCAGCGGGATGGCAGGCGTCAATTCAAAAAGCTACCAAAAAAGCACTTATGAGTGCTCTAAAGGTTGCAGTTGGAACTATGGGTAATAAAAAAAGTTACCCATCTTCCCCAAAGCTTCATAAAAGCCTCGTTGCATTGTCTGGCGCAGTAGGGGGTGCTTTTGGGTTGCCTGCTTTAGCTATCGAACTTCCGGTCTCAGCTACAATTATGCTCAGATCGATAGCGGATATTGCTCGATCACACGGCGAAGAAATATCTAAAATTGAAGCAAGAATTGCGTGCCTCCAGGTCTTCGCTCTTGGGGGT
>JAPLIW010000404.1 GCA_026388915.1 Deltaproteobacteria bacterium | reverse complement strand
TGGAGCATCTTGACCTGGCCTTCGGCCGTGGCCCCGCCGTGGGACCCCATGCAGGGGACGATGAAGGGCTTGGCTCCCAGGGCTTTCAACCGGGCGGCGATGACCTTCAGGACTTTGGCCTTATCCCGGATGCCCCGGCTGCCGGCGGTGAGGGCGATTCGCTCTCCTGCCTTCACTTTTCCGGCCAAACCGAACCGGTCGAGCTGGGCATTCATTTCTTTCTCCACATCCGCCAGCTTGGGGGAAGCGATCTTCTGGCGAATCTTGAATACGCGAGGTAGGGGATCCATCCTTTGTTCCTCCTTGGAAATTAATAGTGCAAGTATAGCACACTTCGCTTCCTCATGGGGGACCTCTGAATGCGGAATTCGGAATGCGGATTGCGGAATGCCCCCCCACCCTCTCCCTCGCCCGCAGCGGGGGGAGGGTTGGAGGGGGGGTTGGATTTGAATGCGAAATTCGGAATGCGGAATGCGGAATGAAAAGGAATGACTAGCGGTCACAGATTCCAAATTGTGAGTTCCGGGTCAATGAAAATGAAATCCGCGGGATTTCCAATGGTCATCCAAACGCGCAGCCCCTACCGATCATTCGTTATTCCGCATTCCGAATTCCACATTCCGCATTCGATTATGGCGGCAGGAGGACTCCGGCGGGCCATTCCGGAGAGAAGAGGACACTGCCCCTCCGGTCCACGATGAGGGCGTGGACGTTGGGCATCTCCTCGATCAGGGCGGAGCCTTTCTTGGGCCCCAGCACAAAAACCGTGGTGGCCAGGGCGTCCGCGTCCATGGCCGTAGGGGCCAGGATGGTCACGCTCTGGCATTCGCGGGCGGGCAATCCGCTGGAAGGAACCAGGATATGGTGGTACCGCTCGCCGTCCTTTAAAAAGTATTTTTCATAATCCCCCGACGTGGCGATCCCCGCATTTTTTGACTGGATCTTGGCGATGAAGTCGGAGGGGAGACGGGGATGCTGAATTCCGACGGTCCAGGGGATTTCCTTTTCTTTTCTCCCTCCCACCCTCAGGTCCCCGCCGGCATTGACCAGGAAGTTCTCGACCCCTCTTTTCTTGAGAACTTCGCCGGCCCGGTCTACGGCATATCCCTTGGCGATGGCCCCCAAGTCAAGCTCCATCCGGGGGTCGTCCAGGTAAACGGTGGACCGGGAACGATCTACCCGGATCCTTCGATAATCCACCCTCTTTAGGTTCTCACGCAGTTTTTCCCCGTCGGGGATTTTACCCTCCCGGAAGTTCCACAGCCGGAAAACGGGGCCGATGGTGATGTCAAAGGCCCCCCCGGAAAGACGGGAAAAATAAAGGGCCCGCTCGATGACCTCCCGGGTTTCGGGAGACACCCGAACTTCCTTTTTCCCCGCATGCCGGCTGATCTGGCTGACCTCGCTGTCCGGGCGGTAGTGGCTCATGAGCCGGTTGATCCGCTCCACCTCCTGGAAAGCCGCCTCCACGGCTTTTTCCGCGGTCTTCGGATCGACCCGGGAAACGGTGATCTCCACCGAAGTCCCCATGAGGATGCGGGACTGGCGGAAGAGCGGAGCGTCTTGGGCGGACGAAAGGGGAGGAATGAAAAATAATAGGATGAATCCCAATAGGGGAAAAATGCGGAATGCGCCCTGAACCATGCAAGGTTCAGGACTGCCCTGCACTCCATGTAGTGCAGGGCGGAATGCGGAATGCGGAAGAAACAAATAAAGTTTCGGGTTTCAAGTTTCGGGTTTCGAGTTAAAGGTTTCATGGCCTTAGGTACGAGTCAGGGACTGGTGTATTACGTATTAGCTTTTCATCATTCTAACCCGAAACTCGAAACCCGGAACCCGAAACTTCTTTTTAATTCATCCCCACAAAATCAGTCCCAGCGAGTAAGGGTTGGAAAGGAGGGGATGGGAAGGGAGAACCCGGACGCGGAACCCGAAACGGCCTACTTTCTGGCAGGGGATTTCTCCCCGGACAACGGTCGTGTTGTCCCGCTGGATAACATCCCGGAGGGAAAGGGTCTCCCGGTCCAGGAATTCGGCCTTGGAATCGACAAGGCCGTAATAAATATCCACGGCCAGGTCGTTGGGGGATAGGGGTCCCAGATGGAGAACGACTTCCACTTTCAGGGTCTGGCCGAACTGGATAAGCCCCCGGGTTTCGGCTCTCTTTTCCAGGATCCGCAGCTGCGACCAGTTCTGCCGGACGTGCTGGGTCCAGGCGGTAAACTCGCGGGCCCCCCGATAGCCGTCCGCTTCCATCTTTCTCCAGTTCAGAGCCGAGGGGATGTACAATTGATGAACGTAATCCTGGAGCATGCGGTGGGAGTTGAACTGGCCCACCAGGTTCAACATGGAATTCTTCATCAGGCTGATCCATCCCCGGGGCAGGTTGTCCTTTCCCCGGTCATAGAAGAGGGGAACGGCATACCTTTCGAGGAGATCATAGATGGACTGGCTCTCCACAAAGTCCTGATAGGCCGCATCCTGGTATTCTTCCCCGGACCCGATGGCCCAGCCTACGTCCTGCTGGTATCCCTCCGCCCACCAGCCGTCCAGGACGCTCATGTTGATCGCCCCGTTGGCCGCCGCCTTCATCCCGCTCGTGCCGCAGGCCTCCAGGGGTCGGCAGGGATTGTTCAGCCAGATGTCCGAACCCTGGACCATGTACCGGGCAACGGAAAGCTCGTAGTCTTCGATGAAAACGATCCGGTCACGGAATTCCGGTTGCCGCGCCAGATGGACGATGTGCTTGATCACCTCTTTCCCGGCGGCATCTTGGGGATGGGCCTTGCCGGCAAAGATGATCTGAACCGGGTGCTGGGGATGGTTTAGGATCTTGGCCAGGCGGGCCGGGTCTTTCAGGATCAAGTCTCCCCTTTTATAGGTGGCGAATCTGCGGGCGAACCCGATGGTCAGGGCTTCGGGATGGAGAACCTGGCCGGAGGCCTGGATCTCTTCCTTCTGCCCGCCGCGCCGCCGAAGCTGTTCCTGCAGCCTCTGCCGGGTAAAGGCGATGAGCCTCTCCCGCCTTCGCTCGTGCGTCCGCCAGAGCTCGGCATCGGGAATCTTGTTGACCCGCATCCACACGGAGGCGTTGTCCGGATCTTCGGCCCACCGCCTTCCGAGGTAACGGTCCAGGAGCCGGCCCATGTCGTCGGATATGAAGGAGGGGATGTGAATCCCATTGGTCACGTTGTCGATGGGAATGTCGACTTCGGGAAGAAAAGGCCAGATCTCCTGCCAAATGCGGCGCGAGACGGTCCGATGAAGCTGGCTCACGGCATTGGTCTTGGAGGAACTCTTCAGGGCCATGATGGCCATGTTGAAGGAATTCCGGGGGCCGTGTTCATTGGGAGAACCCAGGGCCATGAAGGCGTCCAGGGAGAGCCCCATGGAGCGCAGGTAATTCCCCAGCAGGGAGCCCACCAGGGAAGAATCGAAAATGTCGATCCCCGCCGGGAC
>JAPLIW010000456.1 GCA_026388915.1 Deltaproteobacteria bacterium | reverse complement strand
GTGAAGATATCCGGGCCCAGGAGCGTTCCGGCCGTGATCCCCAGCCTCAGTTTCAAAAGACCCAGGTAATTGCGGATCGGGCGGAAGATGATCCAGTCGCAGAGGGTATTGAGGAGAGCCCAGAATAACGGAGGATGCCGGCGCTCGTTCAGACGGTATTTCGCGGTCCGGTAGCCCACCCGCATGCACAGGTTATACAGGGCTCTCTTCACCACCCAGGCGTCGTTGATCTTCATCTGCACCGTCGAGTGCAGACTTTCCCACTGCCGGGACCCAAAAAGCAAGAAGTTCGCCCCGATCTCCCGGATATTCTCCTGAACGGTCTCCGGCTCCTCGGGAAAGTTCACCTTCATCCCTTCCCGGAGCCACCAGCCGATGCCCAATCCCTGCTCCGTGATCCAGGCCCCGGGGGCGAAGGAGAGGTATTCATCCCTTTCGGTCATCCCGTCGATGACCGCCCCGCGATCCAGGGAAGAGCGGAAATAATCGTAGGTGAGCATGACCCCTTTGGGATAAGCTCCGGTAGTGGCCGAGGTGTAGCAGAAGACCCCCAAGTCACTTCCCTTCCCCCGGTTGATATTTTCCTCGAACAGGCCCGGCTGGGTTTGCTCCAGCTCCCGTCCCAACTCCTGAACCTGAGCCAGGCTGATCAGGTAGGGGTCCTTGTAGGCGGACATCCCTTTGGGGTCCCAGTAGACCACCTTGCGGATGTTGGGCAGTTGCTCCCGGATCTGCAGAATTTTGTCGCACTGCTCCTGGTCCTTGGCAAAGGCCAGAACCGCTTCGCTGTGATTGACAATGTACTGAATTTCCGCAGGAGTGGCGTCGGTGAAGATGCCGATGGAGATGCCCCCCGCCGCTTGGGTGGCCATTTCCGCCCAGTACCATTCCGGGTCGTTGTCTCCACAGATGCAGACCTTTTCCCCCCGCTGCAGGCCCAGGCGGATGAGCCCCAGGGAGAGGGCCTTGATATTCTCATAGCAGTCTTCCCAGGTGTACTCATTCCAGATGCCGTATTTTTTCTTGCGCATCGCGACTCGGCGGTTCCCGTATTTTTCCCGATTGCGAAGCAGAAGTTTGGGGAAGGTATCGGCGGCGTCCATTCTCTTTTGCCCCTATGTCCTTTTTTTGCCCAGGTAAGCCTGGATGACCGCGGGGTTGTTCACGATCGCTTCCGGGGGCCCCTCGGCCACCTTATGCCCGAAATCGATGACCATGACCCGTTCGGCGATGTCCATGATGGCCTGGATGTCGTGCTCCACCAGGATGATCGTGGTTCCGTGCTCTTCCTGAATGTCGAGGATGAAACGGGCGATGTCCTCTTTCTCCTCCAGATTCATCCCGGCCATGGGTTCATCCAGAAGCAGCAGCCGGGGCTCTGCGGCCAGGGCCCTACCCAGATCGACCCGTTTCCGCATCCCGTACGGAAGCGTCCCCACCAGCCTGTCCCGGATGGGCTGGATCTCCAGGAAGTCGATAATCTCCTCCACCATTCTCCGGTTTCGAATCTCTTCCCGGCGGGTCCAGCCGAAATAGAGGGCCGCCGGAAAGACCCCCCGTTTCATGTGGATATGACGGGCAGCCATGAGATTATCCACCGTGCTCAGACCCTGGAATAGTTCAATGTGCTGGAAGACGCGGGAGATCCCCCGGGTGGCGATTTTGTGGGGCGCTAGGTTGGTGATGGGAAGCCCTTCGAAATCAATCGCGCCCCCCTGGGGCTGATAGAAGCCGTTGATGCAGTTGAAGATGCAGGTCTTCCCCGCTCCGTTGGGGCCGATGATGGCCAGGATTTCATGCCTCCTGGCCTCGAAGCTGACCCCATCGATGGCCTTCACTTTTCCGAAACTGAGATGCAAGTCCCTTACTTGGAGGATAAGGGGGGCACTGGCGTTCGCCATTTCCTGAAACCTCCGCTCCGACAAAGCCGGAAGAGAAGGGGCCTAGAATTGTTGATCCCTGCGATCGCAAGGGAACTCGCAGAATTCCTGTCAGGAATTAGGCCGTCTTTGGGTCGCACCTCTTGCTGTCTTCGAGATCTCGCTCGAGTATTGAATGAACCGGTAGGCCTTGGATACGTTCGAGGGGGAATTGGGAATGATCCCCTGGATCCATCCCAATAAGATTTGGAGAACGCCGCCGTAGAATCCATGGGCGGCGATCTGCGGGTCCAGGGACTGGTCGAAATCCCCGGTCCGCTGTCCTTCTTCAAATATTTTCCGAATCAGCCGGAAGGCCTGCTCTACCGCCTCCCGGTTCTTCTCGAAAAAAGGGGAATTGGGGACAACGTAAATGGTGAGGACTTTCATGAGGTCGGGTTCGCGTTCATAACTGCGGATCAGAAAATTCCCCACCTTCTGCAATTTCAGGGTGGGGGGGATGTCTTGCTTTCTGGTCTTTTCGATATAATCAATGAACCGCTGCCAGCGTTCGCGAAAGAGCAAGAGGAGGATATGCTCCTTATTCTTGAAATAATTATAAACCTGGCCATAAGAAATTCCGGCTTCCCTGGCAATGTCCGAGACTCGGCCCCGCGGGTATCCCTTTTCAGAAAAAACAGCAACCGCCGCTTGCATGATCAGGGCCCTTTTTTCCATACTTCGAGCACTTTTCTCCAAAGTCCGCCCTCGCGGCAAGCGGTTTCGGGAAAGAGCCTTATGGTTTAACCGTGCCAATTTTGCCCCGCAATCAGAAATTGATTGACATGTCAATCAGGCTTCTAGCATTCGCCGAATTTATTGTCAAGAGAAAATTGTAACTCGGAATTGAAGCTCGGTATTAGAGCAGATGATGTAGGATTGGTCTTCCTTAGATTGCCAATGGTTCAGACGGAGGATTATTAAAAAAGGGGCCGGAAAGGCCCGCGAAAAAAATAGAAACCGCGAGAACCTTCGATCCCTATCCGATGAAGCTCCGGCTCTTCAATAGGGTGACCAGGTCATCGACCTCTTCTTCAACCCCTTTCCCCGTGTCCGTTTGATAGGTCAGGGCAGCCGCCTGACGGTATAGATGGGCCGAAGAAGACCATATCCGCTGCAAATCTTCCTCGAGATAGACACCTGGGTTTACGCGCGGGCGGTCGGCTGCGCGGACTCGGCCAGCAAGGGTAGGAAGATCAGCCGCCAGAAGGATCATAATTCCGGTGCCGCGCAAGAGGTCGGTATTCCATTCATAGCGGACCGTTCCTCCTCCCAGGGCTATGACCGTACGCTCCATCCGGGCAAAGCGTTTGCAGATCCGGTATTCCAGTTCCCGGAAAGCCAGCCAGCCTTGCTCCCGGACCAGTTCGTGGAAGCTCCGGCCCAGTTCCCGATCCATCTCCCGGTCCAGGTCGAAAAAAGACCACCCGATCCGCTGGGCCAAAAGCGTTCCCACGGCGGTCTTACCGGAGCCGATCATTCCGGATAGGTAGATATTCATTTCAAATCCCTGTTCTCCATCTCCCTTTCTTGGGTCCTGATTCGAAATTCATCCAGGGATTGGAAGGGCCCCCGGATCCCTTCATAGAGATTGCGGCGCAGGCCTAGCAGATGGTCATAGAAAGCCCGGTTCAAGGGGTTGGGTTCAAAAACCCGCTCCACCGGAGCGATCCTTCTCGCTGCCTCGGCCAAGTCTGCATACCACCCGATTCCCAAACCGGTCAGAAGGGCAATGCCGGTTGCAGTTCCTTCCGTCAGCTCGGGGCGGGCTACGGAGAGGCCGGTGGCATCGGCCCGGATCTGGTTCCACAGATTGCTCACCGCTCCCCCGCCGACCACCTGAAGGCGTTTGACCCCCACCCCCATTCCCTGCAAAACCTCAACCATCTCTCTGATCATGAGAGCCACGCTTTCCAGGATGGCCCGCGCCACTTCCCCACGGCCGTGCCTTAGGTCCAGCCCGAAAAGGACCCCGCGGGCCGCAGGGTTCCAGAGGGGAGCCCGTTCGCCGGAGAGCCCGGTGAGCCCGATCAGGCCATGGGCGCCGGTCCCCGCCCTTCCTGCCTCCTGATCCAGAATCCGGTAGCGATCCGGCCCGGTCAGATCCGGACAGAATTTCTCGACGAACCATTTCAGAGCCCCGCCTGTGGTTCCCATGACTCCACCCACCATCCAGCCTTCAGAGATGGGATGGGGGTTCAGGAGGGTCCTGCGGCCAGAGTCCAGGAGCGGCCGGTCTGCGGCAATCATCAAGACGTCGCTGGTGCCGGTGACGTTAACCGCCGTTCCCCCTTCGGCAATGCCCGCAGCCAAGGAAGCAACCGTCCCATCGGAAGCTCCGGTCAGGACAGGGATCCCCTGGGGAAGACCCGTGGCCTCAGCCCCCTCATGGCTGATCCGCCCGGCAATCTCATCTGCCCGGCGAAGCTCAGGAAGAAAGGTTCGGGAAATTCCCGCGACTTTGAGAATCTCTTCGCTCCACTTCCGCCGGACAACGTCATAAAGCATGCTGTAGGAAGCATGGGTGGGATCGGAGCCGATGGTGCCTGTCAAGCGGCGGATCAAATCATCCTTGATCCCCAAAAAACAGGAGGCTTTAGAGAATTTCTCGGGCTCGTTTCTCCGGATCCAGAGGAGCTTGGCCAGGAAGATCTCCGGGTCCAGGCGGCGCCCGGTAATTTGGTAGAGGCGGTTTTCATCGATCCGGGAGGCAAGGTATGCGGCCTCGGCAGGGGCCCTTCGGTCCATCCAGAGCAGGGCCGGGGTGATGGGATGGCCCTTCCCATCCAGGAGGAGATACCCGAGAGCGCTCGCCAGACCCACCGCAGCGATTCGCGAGGGAAGCGTCCCGGCAAGAATTTCCGGAACACACTGGCAGACGCTCTTCCATATTTTTTCAGGATCGACTTCTGCCCGCCCATCCGCTCCTACCAAAACCTGGACCGGCCGGCCGGCGGTCTTTACGATCCCCCCGCTGCAATCCATCAAGTGAGCGCGGACCGATCCCGTTCCAATGTCCAGGGCGACGGTCAGGGGATCCCGGGAATTCATGCCCGGGAGGCGTCCCTTGCCGCCTGGATCAAGGGGGGGAAGCTGTAGGTGGGAATGGAGCACCCGCAGGCCAGGATGAATTTAGTTTTTCCGGCTTGGGATCTGGCGGACTTCACCTGATCCCGGATGGCAGGGGTCGAGATGTAGGCAAATTTCACATGATCGATCCCGCCCATGAGGGTGAGAGGGGTGCGCTTCCGGGCCTCGGAGATTACCGGCCCGCCGTTCAAGTCCGCCCAGGATAGGGCCTGCACGGGATAATCCAGGAGGCGGTCCAGAAATAGTTTTTCTCCGTGGGCATGAAGGATGTGGCAACCCCCTTTTCCGGCGATGGCCCTCAGGAACTCCAGGTCGAAGGGGCGCATGAAATTCTCATACTGTTCCAGGGTTAGGAACTCCGCAGAGGCCGGAACCGACAAAAAAATCCCCGCTGAACCCCGCTCCAGGCTGGCCAGGGAATACCGGATGAGATTCTGGTTGACGACTTCCAGGGCCTCCAGGAGGGCCTCGGGGTATTCGGCCATCAATACGGGCATGGCCTCCTTCACCAGGTTACGGCGGAGGGTGTTCCAGGCATTGAAGACCGTGTCCACGAAAGGAGCCTTCCCCTTGAGAGACTTGGCGATGATTTCCAGGGCCTTTAGCTGCTGCCCCATGGGAGTGCGGGCCACCTCAAGGGGGTGAAGTCGTTTCAGGTCGGCGGGAGTGGACATGACCTGCATTCCCTCCGGCATGGGATAGTCATAATCGTTCATGACTTTCAGCAAATCCAGGTCGTAATATTCGAAGAAGTCCAGATGAACCCGGGCCGTCAGCTCGGGGGAAGCATGCTGATTTCCGAAGTGATACCAGACGGAAAACGGGGGGTGATCCACCGGTTTGCCAGCCAGGGTGGCGCGAAGTCTTTCAAATTTGTTCATATCTACCTCCGTAGAAGAGCAAAATTCGAAATTCGAAGCACGAAATTTGAAACAAGCACCCATTTTCAAAATTCGAAGGTTCTAAACAAATCAGTCTCGGATTTCGAAAATATCGACCATGACGTCTTCTAGAGCTCCAGGTACGCTTTGCGCATCATGGGGTGATTGATCAGGTTCTGAGCCGTATCCTGCAGAACGATGTGCCCGTTCTGCAGCACATAGCCCCGGTCGGCGATCGCCAGGGCCATGTTGGCATTCTGTTCCACCAGGAGGATGGCGATCCCCTGTCGGTTGAGTTCCTGGATGAGTTCAAAGGACTTCTCCACGAAGACCGGGGCCAGACCCATAGAAGGCTCATCCATGACCAGCATTTTGGGCCGGGCCATGAGGGCCCGCGCCATGGCCAGCATCTGCTGCTCCCCGCCGGAGAGAGTTCCGCCCGGCTGTCTTCGCCTCTCACGCAGAACCGGGAAAAGCTCGTAGTTTTTTTCGATATCTTTCTGAATTCCCTCCCGGTCGTCGCGCGTGTAGGCCCCCATCAGGAGATTTTCGTAGATGGTAAGCTCCGGGAAAATCCGCCGGGATTCGAGGACCGGAGCAATGCCTGCCCGGACGACCTCAGCCGGAGAGCAATGGTGCATAGGCTTTCCTTCAAAAATCACCTCTCCCTTGAAGGGGTGCACCAGGCCCATGATGGTTTTCATGGTGGTGGATTTGCCCGAGGCGTTCCCGCCGAGAAGACTGACCAACTCTCCCGGATGGACCTCCAGGGAAACGTCCCAGAGAACCTGAACGGGGCCGTATCGGGTGCAGACCTTTCGCAGCTCAAGCACCGTGCTTCCTCCCCAGGTAGGCCTCGATGACTCCGTGGTTATGGCGAATCTCCTCGGGGAGACCCTCGGCGATCTTTTCCCCGTGGTCCAGGACGATGATCCGGTCCGAGGCTCCCATGATGACCTTCATATCATGCTCGATGAGAAAAACCGTGATCCCCAGCTCATCCCGGATCTTCTTGATGAGGCGGGCAATCCCTGCGCTCTCGTTGGGGTTCATCCCCGCCGTAGGCTCGTCGAGAAGGAGCAGTTTCGGCTCGGAGACCAGAGCGCGGGCGATTTCCAAACGTCTCCGGTTGGCAAAGGAGAGGGTTTCGGCGAAATCATGGACCCGCGGCAGCAGCCTCTCTTCAAAGAAAGACAGGATCTTGAGCCCCTTCGCCCGGGACCGTTCTTCTTCCTCTATGACCCAGGCCGGACGGGTGATGGCCCCCCACAGGCCCGCCCGCTGATGGGAATACTGGCCGAGGAGGACGTGTTCCAGGACGGTCATCCTTTTGAAAATACGGCTGGTCTGGAAGGTGCGGGCCAGACCGAGGGCGGCAACCTCGTGGGGGGCCAGGGTATGAATGGAATGATTCTGGAAGGTCATTTCCCCTTCATCCACGGGCTGAAAACCGCAGACACAGTTGAAGAGCGTGGTTTTCCCCGCTCCGTTCGGGCCGATCAGGCCCACGATTTCCCCTTCCTGGATGGTAAGCTTCACCTTTTTCACCGCCACCAGTCCCCCGAAGACCACGCTGACGGATTGAACCTCCAGAAGGCTCATGGGGCAGGCTCCTCGGCGGCCGGCAGCTTCTCCGCACGGGAGAAAAATCCTCGAGTGGGAATGATTCCCGGCACCCCAGCGATTCCTTCCGGGCGGAAGAGAATGGCGGCGATCATGATCAGTCCGTACACGACCCCCCGGTATTCGGCGAGAAAACGAAAAACCTCGGGCAGGATGACCAGAGAAACAGCCCCGATCACCGGGCCCAGGATGCTTCCCATCCCTCCCACGATCAACATGGTGAGGATCAGAAAGGTTTCTTCCAGCCGGAAGGAGTCGGCGCTCACAAAACGGGCGTGGTGGGCGAAGAAGGCTCCGGCGAGGCCGGCGAAGAAGGTGGCCAGAACGAAAGAGAGAACCTTGGCCCGGAAAGTATTGACGCTGATCGACTGAGCCGCCAGTTCGTCTTCCCGGATGGCCACGAAGGTTCTCCCCACCCGGGAGTCCATGATCCGGGAGATGAGGAAGATGACCGCCACGTCCAGGAACAGAATCAGATAGTAATATTCAAAGTTGCTTTTCAGGTCGAATCCGAAAAAGGAGACGGGCGGAATGCCGGGGATGCCCATGGGTCCCCGGGTGAGCCCGATCCAGTTCATGATCACCAGGAAAGTGATCTGCTGAAACCCGATGGTGACCAGGGCGAGGAAGATTCCTTTGAGGCGCAGGGTGGGCAGGGCAATGGCGGCGCCGAAAGTACCCGCCACGATCCCCGCCAGGGGGAGGGTCAGAAAGAAAGGAAAGTGAAGACGAGTGGCCAGGATGGCCGCCGTATAAGCGCCGATGCCGTAAAAAGCGGCATGTCCAAAGGAGAATAATCCCGTGTAGCCGTTGGTGATATTGAGGCTGGAGGCCAGAATGACGTAAATTCCGGCAAAGATCGCCGTGTTCAGGATATACTCGTCGCGCACGAAGAGAGGGAAAACCGCCAGAGCCCCGAGAACCGGCAGCCAGACCTTCAGGTTGTTGCGGCGGGGGACAAAGTCGTAGAGGGCCATGGTCACACCGCCCGGATGGTCTTTCCCAGAATCCCCTGGGGACGGAAGATGAGCACAATCACCAGCACGAGGAAGGCCACGATATCCCGGTATCCGGAAGCGATGAACTGGACGGTAAGATTTTCCACTACTCCGATGATCAGCCCGCCGAGGATGGCCCCGGGAATGCTGGTCAGCCCCCCAAATATGCAGGCCGCAAATCCCTTGAGGCCGGCGGTATCCCCCATCACCGGGTAAACGGCGTTGTAGTAAATTCCCACCAAAACCCCTGCAGCTCCTCCCAGGCAGGAAGCCAGGCAGAAGGAAATGCTGAAGACCCGGTTGATGTTGACCCCCATAGCATGGGCCGCTTCATGGTCCTGGGCCGTGGCCCGCATGGCCCGGCCGATCTTGGTTCCCTGGATGAGGATGCGGAGGACGATGACCAGAAATCCGGCGATTCCCAGGATCAGGAGCTGAAGCAAGGAGATTTGGAGGCCGGCAATGCGGATGGTCTCTCCGTAGACGGAGGGGACCGGTCGGTTCTCGGCCCCCCAAAAGATGTTCGCCAGGTCCTTCAGGATGATCGCCAGCCCGATGGTGATGAGCAAGGGCGGCATGTGCCCGGCCGCCCGCAGGGGGCGGAAGGCGATCTTTTCGATGAAGAACCCCAGGACCCAGGCCGCCCCCATGCCCATGGCCAGGGCCACGTACCAGGGCAGATGGCAGACACTCAGGGCAAAGTAGCCCATGAACGCCCCGATCATGTAGACCTCGCCGTGGGCGAAGGTAACCAGGTTCATGGTCCCGAAGATGATGACGAACCCGATGGCGATGAGGGCGTAAATGCTGCCCTGGGTCAGACCATTAATCAACTGGGTAAGAAGCAACGATAGGGTCATGAGCGCAGGTTTTTATCCATCGATTGGGGAGAAGGTTCTTCCCCCCCATATGGCCCTCCCCCCTAAGACCCAAGGGGGGGAGGGAAGAATAAGAATTCCTGGAATCCGAAAGAAGGAATTTACTTTCCTTCGTACAGAGTAAACTCTACATTCTTGATCACTAGATGCCGGTAGTCCTTGATCACATCCCTCCGCTCAGTGAAGGTGATCTTCCCGGTCACGCCCGGAAAGTTCTTCGTTTTCTCCAGCTCATCCCGGATGGCCTTGCGGTCCGTTCCGGCCTTGCGGAGGACTTCGGCCATGAGGTTGATTCCGTCGTAAGCGATGGCGGCGAACATGTTGGGGGCGGACTTGTATTTCTCTTCAAATCCTTTCACAAACTTCTGCACCTCCGGCCGGGGGTCTTTGGGGAAAAAGACGGCGCTGGTATAAAGGCCGTTCACCGAAGCCCCTCCGATCTCCAGGAGCTTGGGTGAGTAAAGAGACCCCGGGCCCATGATGAGAATATCTATCCAGCCCAGTTTTTCCCGTTGTTTGGCAATGAGGGCCATTTCATTGTACATGGAAGGGATGTAGAGCAACTCAGGCTTGACGCCGCGAAGTTTAGTCAACACCCCAGTGAAGTCCTTGTCGGCCTCGAAGAAGGCTTCGATGGCCAAAATCTCCGCGCCCATCTCTTTGGCGGCGTTGACGAAGTAATCTTTAGTGGCGATCCCCCAGTCGTTGTTAATATAGAGAACCGCGATCTTCTTTTTGCCCAGAATCTTTACGGCATAATTGGCCATGAACGGCCCTTCCCCGGCCTGGGTGCCGATGATTCCGAAGGACCATACGCTCCCGGGAGCGAACTTGGGATGGGAAGCGGTGGGCGAAAGCTGAACCAGGCCGCCCCGGTCGTAGATGGGCTGGGCGGCCATGCAGGCGGTGCTGGTAAAGTCCCCCATGGTGGCCACGATCCGCTTGTCGCTGACGTATTTTTGGGCCACCGCCGCCGACTCCTTGGGATCGCTCTTGCTGTCCGTGTAGATCAATTCGATGGGCCGACCTTTCACTCCCCCGGCGGAATTGATCCACCCCAGACCCAGGTCCATGGCTTTTTTCCAATTCTGACCGTATTCGGCATAGTTCCCCGTCAGGGGAGCGCTCACTCCGATGTAAATGGGGTCCGCGCCCCAAACGATTCCTCCGCTCAAGACCAGTACAGCGAAGAAGACCATCATCACTTTCCCGAACTTGCTTTTCATTTTGAGCCCCTCCTTTTATTGGGTATTTTTTTCTTTTGATTTTTCTTTCCCTTTCCCGGCCGGATGTGGAGGTAGCAGCAGTTTCCCTGTTCCGCCTTCCAGGTGTCGGCGAAAAATTCGAACCCGGCTCCTTCGAAGGTGCCGTTATCCACCCGGGCCGCGATGGCGCAGATCTTCGCGGTTTCTCTATCGCTGAGGCCGGCCTCCTGCCAGGCTTCTCTCAGAGGACAGCGGTGGAACCGGATGTCCACCCCTTCCGCATCGCTCCGCAGGACTTCCGCCGAGAACATCCTTCCTTCATCGGGATCCAAGCCCAGAAATGCATTTTTGAGGCCCTCCAGGTCATCGGGTCCATATTTGGCCAGCAGCTGTTTCCCGATTTCCACACCCCGATTGTATATGCTCCTCTTCATGATCTCCGCGGCCTTCTTCTCTCCCACCTCTTTCCGCAGTTCGTCGAAGATGTGGTAGTACATCATGGCCCGGTTCTTGAATGCCGAATAAACGGCGCCCCGCAATTCTTTTTCTCCCATAAGCCCCCCTGGAAAAGGGATTAACAATGAATTCTCCCCTAAAATTCTGGAAAAATCAATGAGCTTTAAAAAAATGAAGAAGAGGCGAAGAATTAGGAAAGAGCAGGTTGCTGGAAAATTAGGCAGGGGATTCAGGACGCCAAGCGCCCAGCATAAAAAAATATACAGCGCATAGCGCAGAGAGCATAGCGCAAAAAAAAACAAACATCTAAGCTTTTAACGCGATGCGCTTTCCGTTATGCTCTTTGCTCTCTGCTCCATGCTCTCTGCGTCTTTGCTGTCAGTGGTGCCCTCCCACGTCCGACCGGCTCTCCATCATCTTCTTAAGCATGTCCAGGTAGGGGACTTTTCCCTTGGGCGGCGTCACGGAGGTAGTCGTAACCGGCCGGCGGTAGACCTCTAGGGCACCATTTTCATAACGGATGATGTTTTCCTTGAGCCAGTTGTCGTTATCGGTGTAGGGAAAATCTTCCCGGAAATGGACGCCCCGGCTCTCCGCGCGGTGCAGCGCGCTGATGGTAGCGCATTTCAGGAGATGCAGCATATTTTCGAGTTCGATGGCATCCACCCATTCTTTGTTGTAGACCCTCCTCTTGGAAGCGGTGGCCAGGTGGGGAAGATCGTCCTGGATGGTTTTGTCCAGGAAGGCCAGGAAGGCGGATAACTCTTTCTGTGTCCGGATCGGGCTCAGATTCCTTTGGGCCATCTCCTGGACCTGCCTTCGGATTTGGGCCGGTTTCATACCATCCTTTCGTCCGAGGGCCTGTTCGGCCTTTCCCTGCAAATCACGGAGAACCGGAGCGGGAAGCGCGGACATCCGGGTCTTTTTCGCGTACTCTCCGGCGTTCTGACCGGCATCCGCCCCATGGACGAGCATCTCGGTGATGGCCGAGCAGACCCGGTTGGACCCGAAAGGCCCGAGGGTGCACTCCCCGGCGGCGTAGAGGCCCTCGACCGCGGTCTCGAATTTCTCGTTGACGACAATGCCGCCGTCGAAGTATTCAACCACCGGTCCGACTTCAACCGGCTTTCCTTCCTTGAATATTTTGGGCATTTCCGATAGATCCAGAGCTTTGTATTTCCAGTTGGGGAATCGGCCCAGGGCGATTTTTTCAAAGGTCTCATAGGGGGTGGAGCCGAGACCGAAGTAGATCCCCCCATGAGGAGACCCCTTTCCGTCCCGGATTTCCCGCATAGAGGCGAAGGAGACGAACCCCTTGTTCCACTCCATGTAGGTACCCCATTTGACCACGAAGGGATCGTATTTTTTTAGGAAGACCTCTCCAGCGCGGTTAGTCAGCTCGGCGTCGATCCTAAGGCTCAATATGTAAGTCGCCAGGGACCCTCGCCAGAGAGGGGGCCAGAGGAGAATATTGCAGCAGAAGGTGATGAATTCCATGTTGCCGATCTCGGCGCCCGCCCGGTGGGCCATGGCGATTCCTTCGCCCGACAGGTCCCGCATCCCCGTGTTGGGCCAGAACGCCTTGTGCCATCCTCCCGTGGCGATCACCGCCGCCTTGGCGCGGAAATGGATTAACTCGCCCGTGGAGATATCCAACCCCAAAGCACCGACAACTTTCCCCCCTTGAGTCACGAGGTCGAGCACCATCACATCTTCAAGAAAATCCACCCCGCAGGCTTTCGCCCGGCGGTAGACGGCATCCACCAGCCCGAGACCGGTGGTAAAGATAGCCCTTTCCTCGGAGCTGTCGACCTTCATCCCCCAGTCTAAAAGCTCCTTCAGCCTCGCCGGAGCCGAGCGGATGTACTGCTCGATGAGCTTCTGGTTGTTCAAATAAAAGCCCTGAGTGACGATGTCGTTGAAGAACTTCTCCTTCGTATCCTTCGGCTCGCCGGGAAAGCCCATCCGGCTGAGGCTCAGCCCGTCGAGGGTAAAATCCGCTCCGGCCATGGGGGTTGCGCCGCAGCGGGCCAGGGGGCCCTTGCTGACCAGGAGAGCCCTGACGCCTGCTTCCTTGGCGCCGATGGCCGCCCGGAAGCCGGCCCCGCCGCCTCCCACCACCAACACATCCGTCTCGATGGTCTGTTCAGACACGGGAATCTCCTAAAAGCGCATAGAGCATAGCGCATGGCGCATAGCGTTCATGACCTGCAATCTGTCCCGGTAATTGGCAGGTTTGCGCTCTGTGCCACTAATGTGCAGACGCTTTAAATTATGTAAAAAGAATTTTATTAAGCCAACCACCCTCTGAAATCCCCCCAACCCCCCCTTTAATAAAGGGGGGCGAGGGGGGATTTCTGGAAGGCGCGTTGTTCTGGGCAAAACCAACTATTTTGAGTGCCACTCTGCGGCGCTGCGTATTTATGCTTTGCCTTTTGCGCTCTGCTCTCTTGGCCTTACGGCCAGCTCGCAATAAGGATCCCCGTCCAGGACGTTTTTCACATGGACGCATTGGAGTTCCGGATTGTAGGATTCGTACTTGGCCTGGTCCACGAAACAGTAGATCCGGCCCAGTTCGGGAACTCCCAACTCCTGCCATACCCTGGCCAGGTGGCAAGTGTAGATCCTGGAGCGCTTTTCCCCTTCCCCTTCCACCTTTTCCCGTTCCGCCCAACCCAGATCGGGCAGGTCGTCCTGGAAGTTCTCTCGGGTCAGGGGAAGGCCCTTGGCCAGGGTGCGTTCTTTTACCCGCTTTCCCACTTCCTTCCCGTAGAGCTCGATGGCCTTTTTAGCCAGGGCTTTCCCCTTTTTCTCCCCGAGCTCGTCCACCAGGGTCTTGGTGAAGGCCCAGTGGATCAAGGCGGCCC